>DVOR01000227.1 GCA_018713405.1 Candidatus Spyradenecus faecavium
GTGGAGGCGCTCTCGGCGTGGGCCGCGAGGTCGAGGAGGGCGTCGGGGTCGAGGCCGGGGGCGGGGAGGACGCGGGTGACGGCGAAGGCGCCTTGGGTGAGGGTGCCGGTCTTGTCGAAGACGACGGCGCGGACGTGGGCGAGGGTCTCGAGGGCGTTGCTGCCTTTGAGGAGGACGCCACGGCGGCTGGCGGCGCCGATGCCGCCGAAGAAGCTGAGGGGCACGGAGATGACGAGGGCGCAGGGGCAGGAGATGACGAGGAAGGTGAGGGCGCGGTAGACCCAGTCGCCCCAGGCGCCGCCGAAGAGGAGCGGCGGAAGGAGGGCGAGGAGGAGGGCGGAGACGCAGACGAAGGGGGTGTAGACGCGGGCGAAGCGGGTGATGAAGGCCTCGGTGCGGGCCTTGCGCTCGGAGGCTTCCTCGACGAGGCGGAGGATGCGGGCGACGGTGGAGTCGCCGTAGTGGCGGTCGACGCGGATCTCGAGGAGGCCGGAGAGGTTGATGCAGCCGCTGGGGGCGGGGTCGCCGGGCATCACAGGGCGGGGGAGGGATTCGCCGGTGAGGGCGGCGGTGTCGAGGGCGGATTCGCCCACGAGGACGGTGCCGTCGAGGGGGACGCGCTCGCCGGGGCGGACTCGGATGGTCTCGCCGACGCGGACGTCCTCGGGGTCGACGCGGAGGGGGCGGCCGTCGCGGAGGACGGTGGCGGCGTCGGGGCGGATGTCCATGAGGGCGGCGATGCTGCCGCGGGTGCGGCCGACGGCGTAGGCCTGGAACCATTCGCCCACCTGGTAGAAGAGCATGACGGCGGCGCCCTCGGCGAAGTCGCCCAGGGCCATGGCGCCGATGGAGGCGACGGCCATGAGGAAGTTCTCGTCGAAGACCTCGCCGCGGAGGATGTTGCGGAGGGAGGCCCAGAGGACGTCCCAGCCGGCGAGGACGTAGGCCGCGGCGAAGACGGCGCGGGCGCCCCAGCCGGAGAGGAGGTCGGTGGGCACGCACCAGCCGGCCGCGAAGACGGCCAGGCCGATGAGGATGCGGATGAGTTCACGGCGTTGCGTGCGTGACATGGCGGGGCTCCTTTCCGGGGGGCGTGGGCGGGCGGGTCAGGCCACGACGACGTCGGGCTCGAGCTTCTTGACGAGGGCCTTGGCGGCGGCGACGACCTCGTCCCAGCGGGCGTCGGGGGCCTGGAGGCTCATGCGCTGGGTGAGGAAGTTGACCGAGGCGTGCTCCATGCCGTCGAGCTTGGCGAGGGCGCGCTCGAGCTTCGCGGCGCAGTTCGCGCAGTCAAGGCCTTGGAGGCGGAAGGATTGCTTCATGGTTCGGTTCCTTTCCGAGGTCGTTTGCGTCAAACCTCTGTTTGATTGACAACGACGCTAAGATAGCACACGCGAGGGGCTATGGTCAAGCGCCCATTTGAGTATGGGGGTCTTTTTTTGTCGCGGGAGGGTTCGGGTCGGAGGGGGGAAAGCGACGCGGGCGGCCGTTGGGCCGCCCGCGTGGGAGGGGGGGATGGGTGTGGGGTCAAGGCGTCACTTGGCGGTGCCGAGGCGCTCCTCGGAAGCCTTGCGGAGGGGGGCCCACCAGGCTTCGTTGTCGAGGTACCACTGGATGGTGCGGCGGAGGCCGGTGTCGAAGGTCTCCTGGGGCTTCCAGCCGAGCTCGCGGGTGATCTTGGTGGGGTCGATGGCGTAGCGGGCGTCGTGGCCGGGGCGGTCCTTGACGAAGGTGATCTGCTCGGCGTAGGGCTTGCCGTCGGGGCGGGGGCGGAGTTCGTCGAGGATGGCGCAGATGGCCTGGACGACCTGGAGGTTGGTGCGCTCGTTGTGGCCGCCGACGTTGTAGGTCTCGCCGGGCTTGCCGGTGGTGAGGGCGAGCCAGAGGGCGCGGGCGTGGTCCTCCACGTAGAGCCAGTCGCGGATGTTGTCGCCCTTGCCGTAGATGGGGAGGGGGCGGCCGGCGAGGGCGTTGAGGGTAACCAGGGGGATGAGCTTCTCGGGGAAGTGATAGGGGCCGTAGTTGTTGGAGCAGTTGGTCTTGAGGGTGGGCAGGCCGTAGGTGTGGAACCAGGCGTTCACCAGGTGGTCGGCGCTGGCCTTGGAGGCGGAATAGGGGGAGCGCGGCGAATAGGGGGTCTCCTCGGTGAAGTAGCCGGTGGGGCCGAGCGAGCCGTAGACCTCGTCGGTGGAGATGTGGAGGAAGCGGAAGGCGGCCTTCTCGGGCTCGGGGAGGGTCTTCCAATAGGCATGGGCGGCCTCGAGCATGGTGTAGGTGCCCACGACGTTGGTCTGCAGGAAGAGGCCCGGGCCGTCGATGGAGCGGTCGACGTGGCTCTCCGCGGCCAGGTGCATGACGCCCTGCGGGCGGAACTCGGCGAAGGCCTTGGCCATGGCGGGCGCGTCGCAGATGTCGGCCTGGAGGAAGTGGTAGTTCGGCAGGCCCGCGACGGGCTCCAGGCTGGAGAGGTTGCCGGCGTAGGTCAGCTTGTCGATGTTCAGGATCTCGACGCCCTGCTTGGCGAGCATGCGGCAGACCGCGGACCCAATGAAGCCGGCGCCGCCGGTGACGATGATGCGATTCATG
>DVOR01000228.1 GCA_018713405.1 Candidatus Spyradenecus faecavium
GCCTCGGCCTGGTTGAGGCGGCACCCGTAGACCAGGAAGGCGACCTTCATGGGGTCTCGTCGGGGGTGGTGAAGGCGAGCGTGGTGGAGCGGCCGCCGCAGGTGAGGGTGAGGGTTTCGCCGGACGCGACAGGGAGGGCGAGGGCGTAGGCGCCGTCGTCGCCGGGCGTGGCGGTGGCGGTTTGGCCGTTGCAGGTGAGGGTGACGGACGGAAGGTTGCCCTCGGCGGTGACGGTGCCGGTGACGGCGACCCAGATTTTGCCGGCCTCGCAGGGCGGTCGGACGATGAGGAGGCCGTAGATCTTGGAGTAGGTGCCTACGCCGTGGACGTAGATGCTGGGGAGGGTGTTCCAGTCTTGGCGGCCGTAGCCGTTGAAGATTTGGGTCTCGCCGGTGGTGGGGTTGAAGCCGGTGGCGATGACGGCGTGGGAGGTGGGCTCGCCACCGATGGTGAGGGCGACGGGCCAGCCCAGGCGGAGGGGCGCCTGGATCAGGCGTTTGTAGTCCTCGGCGGTGGGTTCGCCGGAGACGCAGGAGACGTAGGTCGAGGCCAGGCCGTAGTCATCGAGCACATCCTTGAGCTTCGCGAAGGCGACGGAGCTGGAGGTCGTCTCGTAACTCATGCCCAGGCGGACGCCGAGGTTGTAGGCCAGGCGGGCGTAGTCATCGTCGCCGGGGTTGTCCCAGTTGTAGGTCTCGCTTGCGGTGGTGAGCGTACGCGGTTCGCCATTGACGCGGCAAGAGTTGGAGGTCAGGGCCGGGCCTTGTTCTACCTTATAATATTGGACGATGGCGGCACCGGCGATGGCCACGCACCCCGGCGGACATCCCTCCGGCGTGTAGATGCGGTACGCCTCCCCCTGCGTCCAGCGCGTGGGGAAATCCTTAAGCGTCACCTTGGCCGCAGCAATCCCCGCGGCTCCCAACGCCAAACAAAGCAGCATCCATTTCATAATCGCAAAGTAGCATATCCTCGCCCCTCGGTCAAACGTCCGGGAAGTTCGGCGTGCACAGAAACGCAGGACGGTCGCAAGACCCTAGCGAACAACGTAACGAACAACGTAACAGTTTTCAGAAAAGGGTCGCTTGTTATCAAAACTGGCCTTAAAAAGAGAAAGGCGTTACGATTAGGCGTAAAAGTGTTACGTTTTTCGGTTTCAGTTTTCAGTTGTTGAGAAAAAAACGCAAAAGTGTTACAGTATTGCAGAAACAGTGTTACGTTTAGGCGACCAAGGAGGCTGTCATGTTGGAAGAAGAAATCAGGGAATTGATAGAAAAGGTGCGGCGTCAGCAGTGCGAATCGCAATGCGTGGAGGTCAAATCCGCGGCAAAAGGGTGTCCGGAGCGGCTCTATGACACCCTCTCTGCGTTTGCCAACCAAGATGACGGCGGGGTGATTCTTTTTGGATTGGACGAAAGCCAGGGATTCGCCAAGGTCGGGGTTTATGACGCGCAGAGCCTGCAGACGCGGTTGGCGGAGGCCGGGGAGGAGATGACGC
Organism: Candidatus Spyradenecus faecavium; assembly: GCA_018713405.1. Taxonomy (GTDB): domain Bacteria; phylum Verrucomicrobiota; class Kiritimatiellia; order RFP12; family DVOR01; genus Spyradenecus; species Spyradenecus faecavium. Next base: position 1,499 of record DVOR01000228.1, read on the forward strand.
CGATTGTTCGCCCGGTGGTGTCGATTTACGTGGAAGAGGGAAAACAATTCGTGGTTGCGGAGATCCCGCCACTGGATGTGTCTGAGCGGCCTTGCTTCAAGACCGCACGGGGTCGTCTGAAAGGAGCTTTCATTCGCGTGGGCGAGGCCGATAAGCCGATGTCGGAATATGAGGTCTACTCTTATGAGGCGTATCGCCGGCAGACGCATGACGAGCTTCGGCCCTTGCCGGATGTCACGGAGGCTTTGATCGATGAGACGTTGGTGGAGGCCTATTTGGCGTTGCGCCAACAGGGGCGCACCAACTTCGCGGCCGCGATGACCCGCGAGCAACTGTGGAGCACGATGGGGCTTCTGCGCGAAGGAAAGTTCACCATGTTGGCGCTTTTGCTCTTCGGGTGTTATCCGCAGGCGACCTTCCCGCAGTTGGGCATCGTCGCCTGCCGTGTGGCGGGCGAGGCGATGGGGGGGCTTGGCGAGAACGGGGAGCGCTTTCTGGACAGTGTCCGCATCGAGGGCCGCTTGCCGGAGATGCTGGAGGGGGCCTTGGCGTTCGCCAAGCGCAACATGCGCACGGCCATCCATGTCTCCCCGCAGACCGGAACCCGCGAGGACAGGGACGAGTATCCACTTGACGCGTTGCGTGAGTCCATTCTGAACGCGCTGGTGCACCGCGACTACAGTGTCTATACGGAAAACCAGCCGATCTGCCTGACCTTCTTCAGCAACCGCGTGGAGATTCAGAACCCAGGCGGACTCTATGGCCGGCTGACTCTCGATCAATTGGGCAAGACGCAGCCGGACACGCGCAACCCCGCGCTTGTGGTCGCGATGGAGACCTTGGGGCAAACGGAGAACCGTTACTCCGGCATTCCGCGTATCCGCCGCGCGATGGCGGAGGCCGGCCTCCCTGAGCCGTGTTTCGACGATACGCGTGAGCGTTTCCGGGTTACGCTTTACAATCGGGTCTTGGAGCCGGGACTTGGGGTGGAATCGGGCAAGAAGCACGAGGCACGATCGGAGTCCGCGCTTCTGGCCTTTTGCGCCACGCCGCGCACCAAGCAGGAGATTGCGGCGTTCCTTGGCATCGCGTCCATCGGTTACGCGCTCAGGCGCTACGTGTCCCCGCTTGTTGAGAAAGGCGTCTTGGTGATGGCCTTCCCGGAAACCCCGAGGAGTCGCAAGCAACGCTATCAGGCGCGTTCGGCCGTGGATGGCGACCGCGCGCTTCAGTGATCGCCGGATTTCCGAATGGGCGGTTGCCACTGCCGGCGGTCCTGTGCGTCTTTCGGGCGCGCTGCGGCAAGGGGCAACCCGCCGCTCAGTGTTTGGCGATGGGGACTTTGCGGTCGGGGTTGTTGGCGCGGCGGAGGATGCGGTCGGCGTAGGCCTCGTTGAAGGGGCGGCCGCGGGAGGTGGGGTCGGTGCGGCCGTTGTAGCGCAGGAGGGCGTCGCGCCAGGAGTCGAAGACGGCGTCGGGGCGGCCGGCGATGGGGCGGCCGGAGACGCCGTAGCCCTTGCGGGCGAGGAACATGATGCCGGCGCGGAGGTTGCCCTCCAGGGTGCCTTCGTTGCGGCTGGCGGGCTCGGCGAGGCCGAGGTCTTCCTTGGCGGGGTCCCAGTCGCCGGGGACGTTCACTTGGAGGGGGTCGACGTCCCAGGCGGCGAGGGAGCGCTCGCCGTTGCCGCCGGTCTCCTCGATCATCATGGACTTGACGAGGGCGGGGTCGAGCTCGGGGAGGTCGGGGGTGTCGCCGGGGGCGGCGCCGACCCAGGGGGCGGGGTCTTCGTTGAAGTCGCGGACGAGTCGCTGGATGAGGTCGTCGTGGCGTTGGTAGCGGTCGTCCTCGAAGCCGGCGAAGACGGGGAGGTCGGCCTCTTTGAGGTCTTGGCCGAGGGCGGCGTAGCGCGAGGCCTCGAGGCGGGCGTGGTAGAAGGCTTCGAGGCGGGCGAGGAGGGCGCCGTCCTCGGGGCGGATGAAGCGGCGGTCGATGGCGAGGCGGCCCCAGCGGTTGAAGGGGTAGGCGCGGCCCAGCCAGACGAGCTCGAAGCGGATGGCGGCGTCGGAGTGCGGGCGCGGGGCGAAGCCGAGGGCCTCCAGCCAGAGGGCGTGGGCGCGGATGCGGGCGTCGACCCGCACGCGCAGGGCGTCGACGTCCAGGAAGAGGGCCGACACCTCGCCCAGGTCGCGCGCGGGAACCTCCTCGGCCACGGCGGCGGGGAGGTCGAGGCCGCGGGCCCAGCCGTTTTGGGCGTAGGGGCGGAGGGTGAGGGTCTCCGCGGCGGCGAGGGCGGGCAGGGCGATCAGGGCAAGGAGGAGGCGTCTCATCGGCGTGCTCCCAGGTACCAGAGGGGTTCGTAGGTGAGGGCCAGGCCGCCGTCGGGGTGGGGGAAGCCGCGGCGCCAGTCGGCGTCGAGGGCCTCGAGTCGGGCGCGGGTCCAGCGCGCGGAGGGGTCGGCGGTGGCGGTGACGCCGGTCTCGCGCAGGTGGCGGAGGGCGGCGCGGGCGTCGGGGAAGGCGAGGGTGCGCACGGCGCGTTCGCGCGCCAGGGGGCGGAAGAGGCCGTCGAAGGCGGCGGCGAAGTCGGTCTCGTCGGGGCAGCGCAGGCCTCGGCCGGTGAGGGCGCGCACCTCGCGCAGGGTGGCGGGGCCGAAGGCCGAGAGGGCGAGGAGGCCGCCGGGGGGCAGGGCGGCGGCGCACTGGGCGGCGAAGGCGGGGAGGTCGTCGAACCACTGCACGGCCGAGGCCGAGGCGATGGCGTCGAAGGGGCCGGGCCAGGGGACGGCGCGGGCGTCGCCGGGGAGGAAGCGCACGCGCGGGACGTTGGCGAAGCAGACGCCCATGTCGGGGCAGAGGTCGTTGGCGACGAGCTCGGCGGGGGCGAAGCGGGCCAGCAGGCGGCGCGTGAGGAGGCCCGTGCCGCAGCCGATCTCCAGGATGCGGGGGCCGAGGACGTGGAAGCGCGCGCCCATGAGGTCGGCCAAGCGGTCGGCGGCCTCGCGCTGGACGGTGGCCTGGGCCTCGTAGGTGGCGATGGCGCGGGCGAAGCGGGAGACGAGCAGGCGTTCGCGGTCGCTCACGGCGCCCTCCCGGCCAAGAGGTCCGCGAAGAGGTCGGGCGCCCAATGCGCGCCGGGGCGGGAGAGCGCGTCCGGGAAGGCGGCCCGCTGGGCGGCGGGCGGGAAGATGCGGTCGCCCTCGCACGCGAAGGCGCGGTCCCACGCGAAGGGACGTTCCGGGCGTTCGCGGATGGCGCGGCCGAGGGCCTCGAGCTCCGCCGCCAGGTCGTCGGCCGAGCGTTTGGGGGCGCGGGCCAGGAAGTCCGCCGTGGCGGCGGCGCCGCCGCACATCCTGCGGCGGAACTTGGCGATGCCGGCCTCGGAGAGCGCGGCGAGGGTGGCGTCGAAGACGGCGGGGGGGATGCCGCGCGCGGCGTCGATGGGCCAAGGCGTGCCGTTGACGGCGGTGGCCGAGTCCAGGCGTTCGCGCGGCAGGGTCTGCGCGGCGGCCCACACGCCCATGCTCCAGGCAAGGAGGTCGACGGGGCCCTCCGGCAGCGCGGGCAGGCCGTCCAGCGACGCGTAGTCCCACACGAAACAGGTGTCCCACGCCCGCGGCATGGCCTCGAAAGGCGTGGGGTCCATCCCCCAGCCGAGGAAGAAGAGCACTGTGCGGCCACGCCGCGCACCGGGATACATCGCGCTTTGCATGGCAACAGTCTAGCACAATCCCGCGCCCCTCGCGAAGGGGCGCAGAAGGGGCGTGCTTGGGCGCGGGTCAGGGCTCGCGGCCGGCGCGGTGGGCGACCCACTCGCGGATGGGGGCGAGGGCGGCGCGCCAGGCGACGGGGTCTTCGCGGATGGCGAGGAATTCGCCGTAGAGGTGGAGGAAGGCGTCGACGTAGAAGGCGGCGCGGTCGAGGCGCTCGTCGACCTCGAGCTTGCGCTTGGGGTCGGCGGGGTCGGCGGGGGGCTTGGCGCCGGGGCGGTTGAGGGAGGGCATGCCCTGGAGGGCGTCGGGCTCGGCGCCGGGGGCGGGGGCGGAGTCGCCCTTGGGGGTGACGATCTTGAGGGAGCGGAAGGCGAAGTCCTGGGCGTCGACGGTGGCGGTGACGACCCAGTCGCCGCGGGTGAGGGTGAGCTTGGCGCGGCGGAGGCGTTTGCCGTTCCAGAGGGCGATGCCGAACTCGGGGGAGTCGAGGGGGGTGCCGTTGCGCAGGAGGGTCTCGTGGCAGCCGGGGGCGTCGTCGGAGGAGACGGTGAGGGGACCCTCGAACATCAGGCCGCAGCGTTGGCCGTCGAGGTCGAAGACGGCGCTCTCGCGCTCCCAGCGGTGGAAGAGCCAGGTGAGGAACTCGGCGCCGAGGGCGTTGTCGGGGGAGGGCTGGACGTCGGGGTTGGGGGTGAGGGGGAGCTGCTCGAGGGCGTTGGCGTCGACGCCGCGCAGGCGGTAGGCGGCGCTCTCGGGGCAGCAGAGGACGGGCATGACGCCGGTGGTCTCGCGGAAGAAGGGGCAGAGGAGCTGGATGGAGGCGTCGTTGAGGGCGGAGGCGAGGAGGCGCTGGTTGCGGAGGTCGACGGCGCATTCCATGGAGGCGAAGGTGGGCTGGGCGTCGCGGAGGAGGGCCTCGGTGACGCGCTCGCGGACCTCGGTCTTGGCGGCGCGGGGGAGGATCTCGACGTCGCGGGCGCGGCGCTCGACCTCGAGCTCGGCGAGGAGGGTGGCGCGGAGGAAGCTGGGGGGGACGGCCTTGCGGGCGGTGACGTGGGCGAGCCAGAGCCAGTCGCCGCGCCAGCAGTGGGCCTCGGTGAGGTCGCCGTCGAGGGCATGGAGGGGGCCGGCCCAGCCGTGGAGGGGCTGGTCGCCGACGAGGGTCTTGATGGGGGGGAGGGGGCGCGCGGCGAAGCGCTCGACGTCGCCGGGCTCGAAGGGTTTGGAGAGGTAGAAGGCGTGGAAGGAGAGGGAGCCGGATTCGAAGCCCATGGGGGTCACTCCGTGTCGTCGGCCAGGCGCTCACGGAGGCGCACCAGCCAGATGGTGAGTTCGTAGAGGATGCACATCGGCACCGCCATGATGACCTGGGAGAGGACGTCGGGCGGCGTGAGGAACATGGCGACGGTGAAGATCAGGATGATGGCGAGGCCGCGGTGGCGGCGCAGGGTCTCGGCGCGGATGATGCCCAGCCAGCCGAGCGCCAGCAGGATGAGGGGGAATTGGAAGGCCAGGCCGAAGGCGAGGAGGATCTTGAGGATGATGGAGACGTAGGCGTTGGCCTCGAGGATGGTGGTGGGCACGTTCATCCAGGCGTTGAAGGCGATGAGCATCCGCAGCGCCAGGCGCAGGGTGAAGCCGTAGCACAGCCACACGCCGCCCACGAAAAGGAAGAGCCCGATCCCCAGCACGAAGAGGATGAGGTTGCGCTCGTGCCGCCGCAGGCCGGGGAAGACGAAGCGCGCGATGAAGTAGAAGATGGCCGGGAGCGCCAGGATCGTGCCGCCCCACAGCATGACGGACATGAAGATGTTGAAGCCCGCGGCCACGTCCAGGCCCTGGACGACGACCTGGCCGTCCAGCCCAGCCTGGGCCAGGGGCCGCTGCAGCGCGCGCATCACCCACGGCGCGAAGGGCGCGATGACGAGCATCCCCGCGCCCCACGACAGGATGGCGCGGACGACGCAGTCGCGCAGGTCGATGAAGTGCTCGATGAAGGGGCGCGGCGGGTCCAGCTCGTCCTCGTGCGCGCGGTCGGCCTCGGTCTCGGTGAAGAAGCGGCGGAAGAGCCGCGCGGCGAGGCCCGAGCGCGCGCCCTGCCCTTTGGGGTCAGCCACGGCGCGCCCCCTTCCGGTCCGCGGGCGGCGTCGGCGAGAGGCCGAGGGAACGCGGCGCGGGCGGCGCGTCGTCGGCAGGCTTCGGCGCGGGGGCCGGTTTCGGCGCGGGGGTGGCGGGCTTCGGCTC
>DVOR01000229.1 GCA_018713405.1 Candidatus Spyradenecus faecavium
GCTCATGGGAAATGGTGGCTCCGCACCTTCCATGACGCAGGGGCACCGTTGGAGCATCGGGGGTCCTCGGATAGGGCTGACGCAACCTATCATGCCCGGGGGGTGCGCCTACCCGGGCGCTTTTATTCAGGTCTCCTATAAAGCAGCGTTCCGTTCCGCCCATGCTCGAATTCGCGGTCATTCAGATGCCAAGAGTAAACGCGCGTTCCCTTCCTAACGACAACGTGTAGGACAGCCTTTTGCGTTGTGCGGTCTTTGATAAGGGCGATGTAAGTGGTGTATGGTTTCTTTTCGGACTTCCAGACCTCAAGTGGGTTGTGGAGTGTTTCTATTACGTTGTTCAGATTGGACAGCCGCTGTTTGACAACCTCTCGAGGCCGATCTTTCGCCTCCATGATGTGACGCCTTGCCAATTCCCCAAGGTCGAGGCCTGTCCCGAAGACATCGGCGATTGTTTCGCCACGGCGGAGACGCGCAATTGCCTCCTCCTCGTCTATCAGCGACTTGCCTTCGTTCGGCGAAATGGTAGCCAGCGGAGGCAGGCGGAGGGATTCCCAGTCGCCCGTCTTGCCGATGGGGAACTTGGCGCGTTCGGCCTCGGCCTCCTTCTTGGCGCGCTCTTCGGCGGCCTTGGCGGCGGCCTCGGCGCGGCGTTTGGCGGCGGCGGGGGATTCCGCGCCGGCGTTGGTCTTGAGGGGGTCGCCGAAGGCGCCGGGCTCGCCCACGCGGTCGGCGAACTCGTCCCACGCGCCCTTGGGGTATTCCGTTGGGGAGAGGTATTCCAGGCGGTGGGTGCAGTTGGGGTGGAAGAGCCCGGCCTCGCGGGCGGCGCGGAGAGGGACGGCGCCGTACTTTTTGAACAGGTTTCCGGCGGTGAGGTCGATAAGTCTGCCCTCCCAGGCGGAGCAGACGCCGCAGTCCTTATTGCCGGAGTCGTTGGAGATGCGGGCGAGGGGGTAGCCGCCCTGGAGCATGGAGTCGCAGAAGGCGGCGGTCTGGACGCGCTGGGCGGTGGTGCGGGCGAGCATCTGGACGTAGCGGGCGTTCTCCCAGCGGCGGCCGGCGCGGTCGACGAAGCGGAAGGGGTTGGTGTCCTTGGCGCGTTGCGCCCAGTTCTCCTGGAGGAGCTTCATGCGCTCGCGTGCGGTGAGGCCGGTGGCGGCGGCGGCGCGGAAGGTGTCGACGGCGGCGAGGCGGAGGGCCTCCTTGGCCGAGGCGCTCATGCTCTGGGTGAAGACGGCGGCGAGGGCGGGGGCGTTCTTGGGGGAGATGCGCGCGAGGTATTCCTGCAGGTACTCCGGGGAGAAGCGGGGGATGATCTCGCCCTTGGCCGCGGCCTGACGGATGGCCTCGTCGTTGCCGGACTGGGCGGCCTTGCCGGAGAGCGCGTCGAGGGCCTCCTGGAGCTTGGCCTGGAGCTTCTGGCGGAAGGCGACCTAGGGAGGGGATGAAAAAAGCCCCGCCGGGGCGGGGCTTTTGGAGGGTGGTTGGCTTGCGCCTTCCGGTTAGTCCTCCTGGCCGGGACGCCATTCCTCGGAGGCGGCGAAGGCCTCTTCGAAGGCGTTGGCGAAGGAGCCGAGGGGCGCGGCGTGGGCGCCGGTGTCGGCCTCGGCCTCAGCGGTGAGGCGGGCGACTTCGCCTTCGTCCATGCCGACGGCCTTGATGGAGAGGCCGATGCGGCGCTCCTCGCGGTCGATCTTGACGATGCGGGCCTCGACTTCCTGGCCGACCTTGAGGGCGTCGCGCACCTTGTCGATGTGCTGGTCGGAGATCTGGGAGATGTGGACGAGGCCGTCGACGCCGTCCTCGAGCTCGACGAAGGCGCCGAAGGAGGCGATCTTGGAGACCTTGCCCTTGACGATCTGGCCGATTTGGTAGTGGGCGGCGATGGAGCTCCAGGGGTCGGTCTGGGCCTGCTTGAGGCCGAGGGAGATGCGCTGGTTGGCGGCGTCGATCTCGAGGACGATGGCCTCGACGGTCTGGCCCTTCTGGAGGATCTCGGAGGGATGGTTGACCTTGCGGGTCCAGCTCATGTCGGAGACGTGGATCATGCCGTCGATGCCCTCTTCCATCTCGACGAAGGCGCCGTAGGTGGTGAAGTTGCGGACCTTGCCGGTGATGCGGCTGCCGACGGGGTAGCGGTCCTGGACGGTGTCCCAGGGGTTGGCCTCGGTCTGGCGGATGCCCAGGGCGATCTTCTGGTTGGCGGCGTCGATGTTGAGGACGACGACGTCGACCTCGTCGCCGACGCTGAGGACGTCGGAGGCGCGGGCGATGCGCTTGGTCCAGCTGAACTCGGAGACGTGGACGAGGCCCTCGATGCCGGGCTCGATCTCGACGAAGGCGCCGTAGGGGGCGAGGTTGACGACCTTGCCGTGGAGGCGGCTGCCGATGGGGTAGCGGGCGGTGATGTCGTCCCAGGGGTTGGCCTGGGCCTGCTTGAGGCCGAGGGAGACGCGCTCGCGCTCGAGGTCGACGTCGAGGATCATGACGTCGAGTTCCTGGCCGACCTTGAGGAGCTCGGAGGGGTGCTTGATGCGGCCCCAGCTCATGTCGGTGATGTGCAGCAGGCCGTCCATGCCGTCGAGGTCGACGAAGGCGCCGAAGTCGGTGATGTTCTTGACCTTGCCGTGGACGATCTGGCCCTTCTGGAGGGTCTGGAGGAGGGCGTGCTTCTTCTCGGCCATCTGGGCTTCGAGGAGCTCGCGGCGGGAGACGATGATGTTGCGGCGCTCGTCGGAGATTTTGATGATCTTGAATTCCTGGGGCTCGCCGGTGATGTAGATGTCGAGGTCGCGGCTGGGGTTGACGTCGACCTGGGAGCCGGGGAGGAAGGCGTCCACGCCGTCGACGGCGACGATCATGCCGCCGCGGACCTTGCCACGGATGGTGCCGGTGACGGTGTCGCCCTCTTTGTACTTCGCGAGGATGGCCTCCCAGCGGATCTTCTCGTCGGCCTGGCGCTTGGAGACCACCACCATGCCGTTGTCGCCCTCGAGGTCGATGAGGAGGACGTCGAACTCGTCGCCCGCCTTGACTTCGTCGGCGTTCTCGAACTCATTGGCGGGGATGGCGCCGGCGCTCTTGCAGCCGATGTCGACGAGGATTTCGTTGCCGCGCTTGCCGGTGACCTTGCCCTTGACGATGGTGCCGGGGGTGGGGACGCTGTCTTGGCGGTTGAGCGCCGCCAGGAGCTCGTCGTAACGCGCACCGGTCTTCTCGACCGCCTTCTGAGGTTTGCGGATAGCCATGTTGGCCTGTTGCTTTCTTTTGACGGACGCGCTCCCCCGGCCTGGCACGCGTGCCGATGGTGGCCGCGGGGTGGTTAAGCGCCCGGTTGTTTTCACGGATTCTCTCCCCACGCAGGGAAAGAGGTGCACAGTATACCACCTTTCCGCTTGCGCGTGCAATGTTTTTTGTCTGAACGTGCTATAATAAGGGGCAAAAGGAGGTCCCCATGCGTGCTTGTCTCGCGTTGATGTGCGTGCTCTCGCTGGCGGCGGCGGCCGTCGCGGCGGAGCCTTATCCCTATGCGCCCTCGGTCATTCCCGGGGAGCGGTGGAAGGATCTGCAACTGAAGGTGGTGAAGCCCAAGGGCGAGCACGACCTGATCAAGGCGTTGGCCCAGGCCAAGCGCGAGGGCAAGTACACCTTCATCCAGGTGGGGCGGCAGAACTGCACGAACACCATGCAGCTGTGGCATATGCTGGCCGACGGCAGCGTGAAGCTCCCGGCGAACTTCGTCTACGCGGACATCTCGCGCGACGACGACGTCATGCGCCGGGCCTTCGAGGAGCGGTTCACGATGGACGAGTTCGCCGGGTGGTTGCCCTTCGTGGTGATCGTGGGGCCCGACGGCGTGCAGCTGGCTTCGTGCTCGGGCCGCCACACGGCGCAGGAATACACCGCGCTGATCGAGAAGGCGGTCGCGGACTATGAGGCGTACGTCAAGGAGAACCCGGAGGCCGCCCCGGCGAAGCCCTTCGCGGAGTCCGCGGTCCCGACGCCGGAGGGGTGCGAGCAGGTGCCCGTGAAGAAGCTCCCGGGCGAGCATGACCTGGCCAAGGCGATGGAGCAGGCCAAGGCGCAGGGGAAGTTCCTCTTCATCCAGTATGGTCGCACGAACTGCACGAACTGCCAGAAGGTGTGGAACCTGCTGGGCAGCGGCGCGGTGAAGCTGCCGCAGAACTTCCTCTACGCGGACGTCTCGTGCGACGACGAGGCCACGCGCATGGTCTTCGAGGAGACCATCTCCGTGACGGACGATGGCTACCTTTATCCTTACGTGGCGATCCTCGGCCCCGACGGCTACCAGCTCTCCTTCCGCTCCGGGCTGGGCTCGGCGGAGGAGTACCGGGCGATGATCGAGCAGGCGCAGAAGGACTACGCCACCCCGCAGCCCTGATGGACGTGGATCTCAGCGAGGCATTGCACCGCCACTTCGGCTTCGGGGCCTTCCGCCCCGGGCAGGAGCGGGTCGTCCGCACCATCGTCGAGGGGGGCGACGCGCTGGTGGTGATGCCGACGGGCTCGGGCAAGAGCCTGTGCTTCCAGCTGCCGGCGCTGTTGCTGCAGGGCACGACGGTGGTCGTCTCGCCGCTCATCGCGCTGATGAAGGACCAGGTCGACGCGCTCACCGCGCGGCACATCCCCGCCACTTTCATCAACTCCACCCTCACCGCCGACGAGGCCACGCGCCGCCTGGCGCAGCTCCGCATGGGCCACTGCAAGCTCGTCTACGTCGCGCCGGAGCGCTTCCGCAACCCGCGTTTCCTGGACGCGCTGCGCGAGACGCCGCTGGCCATGCTCGCCATCGACGAGGCGCACTGCATCTCCGCCTGGGGCCATGACTTCCGCCCCGACTACCTGCACCTGGGCGAGGTGATTGCCGGGCTACCGTCAAGCATCCGCCTGCTGGCCGTCACCGCGACCGCCACCGACGCCGTGCGGGAGGACATCGTTGAGCACCTGCGCCTGGGGCAGGGTGGGCGGCCCAAGCCGGAGGTCATCGTCACCGGCTTCGAGCGGCCCAACCTCGCCCTCAACGTCACCCAAGTGGCCACCCACGAGGCGAAGCTCGAGCGCCTGCTCCAGGTCATCGAGTTCTTCCGCACGGGCATCGTCTATTGCGCCACGCGCAAGATGGTCGACCGCGTGCAGGAGCGCCTCGCCGCGCACGGCGTGCGGGCTTTGGCTTACAACGGCGCGATGGACGACGACGAGCGCACGCGCGTGCAGGACGCCTTCATGCGGCGCGAGGCGCCCGTCGTCGTCGCCACGAACGCCTTCGGGATGGGCGTCGACCGCCCGGACATCCGCTTCGTGGTCCACTGGGACGTGCCCGGCTCGTTGGAGGCCTACTACCAGGAGGTCGGCCGCGCGGGGCGCGACGGCGCCTACGCCTGGTGCGAGCTCCTCTTCAACCGCGCCGACATCCGCACGCAGGAGTTCTTCATCGAGTCGGCCAATCCGCCTGCCGAGCACGTGTATGAGCTCTACGCGGCCGTGCGGAACGCCTGCGCGCAGGGCGAGGGCGGCGAGGCCACCCTGTCGCCGGAGGCGTGGGCCGAGCGCGCGGGCCTGAAGTCCGCCCAGGCCGTGCGCAACCTGATCGCCCTCTTCGAGCGCAACGGGCTCCTGACGCGCGTGCGGCGCGTGGGCAGCCCTTACTCCACCATCACCGTGCCGCCGACGAGCGACATCCCGGCCATCAAGCGCATCTGCGCCGGCCTCTCCCGGAAGGAGGCTGCCGACCGCGAGCGGCTGCGCGAGATGCTCGACTACGTCTACGCGCGGGGGTGCCGCCACCGCTTCCTGCTGGCCTACTTCGGCGACCCCGCGCCCGCCCGCACCTGCGTGAAGTGCGACGTCTGCCACCCCGTGCCGGCCTTCCCGCCGCGCCTGACCCCGGACGCCGAGGGGCTGACGCGCCTCCGCAAGATCCTCTCCTGCGTCGTCCGCCTCCACGGGCGGGGCGACTACGCGCGCGTGGCGGCCGTCCTGCGCGGCGAGGCGCAGGCGCCGGAGGACCGCGCCCTCACCACCTTCGGCATCCTCAAGGAGCGCCCCGTCGCGGCGTTGGTCCGCGCCTGCGAGGCCCTCGAGATGGATGGCTACCTCACGGGTATGGCCCTCACGCCCGCCGGTTACGACCTGGTGCTCGGCCGCGCCGACGTCCGGCCCATCGCGCGGTTCCCCGAGGCCCTGGCCGAGGCGCCGCGCAGGCGGCCCGCCGCGGACGCGGGGACACATCCGGCGCGTCCTGAGACAGGCCTGGCCACCGCCCTGCGCAGGTGGACGCACGAGGAGGGCGAGCGCCGCAGTTTGCCGGCCTACATGGTGCTCCACAACCAGACGATCGCCGCCATCGCCCGCAAGCGGCCCACCACCTTCCAGGAGCTCGCCCTCATCCCCGGCATGGGCGAGGTGAAGATCGCTAAGTACGGCAACGCCATCCTCGAGCTGGTCTCCGCCTACGTCTGAACGCGGATGCCGCGTCAGCGCGCGAAGGAATCGAGGATGCCGAGGGCGATGGCGATGCCGAGCGCCTGGCGGCCCTCCGGGGAGGTGAGGCGGGCACGGTCCTCGGCGTTGGTGATGAACCCGGTCTCGACGAGGATGGCGGGCGCGGGGACCTCGCGCAACACCTTGAAGTAGGCATGCTTGACGCCGCGGTCGGCGGGCGCGCCGGGCAGGCGGAGCAACGCGGCCTGGGCGCGGAGGGCCAGGCGCGTGGCCTGCGGCAGGTGGGCGTGGCCGGGGAGGTCGGCGGGCCAGGAGGCGGCGCGGGAATTGTCGGGGGTGCCGTCGCAGCCGGGCGCGGGCAGGGTGAAGACCTCGATGCCCTTGGCCTCCGGGTTGGCGGCGGCGTTGACGTGGATGCTGACGTAGGCGTCGGGCGGGGCGGCGACGGCCTGGTCGACGCGCGCCTGGAGCGTGGGGCCCTGGTCGGCGGCGCGGGTGAGGCGGACGTCGCACCCGGCGGCGCGGAGGACCGCCGCGGCGTGGCGGGCGACGTCGTGGGCGATGGCGTGCTCCTGGTCCTTCCCGAAGGCGCAGCCGACGTCGGAGCCGCCGTGGCCGGGGTCCAGCAGGATGACGGGGCGCGGGACGCGGGGCGCGGGCCCGACGGCCGCGGCGCGGAGGAGCTCGGCGTCGACGGCGGCGAGGGCGAGCGTGCCGGCCGGCCGGTGCAGGTGGTAGCGGACGCCGTCGACGGTGGCGGGGCGGGCGCCAACGGTGAAGGCGAAGGCATGGCCACCCCCGGCGAGGGTGACGTGGCCGTCGGCGACGGAGCGGACGGCGTCCTCGGGGAGGCCGAGGGCCTCGGGCGCGCGTTCGTAGGGCGTGGGGGCGCAACCGACGATGAGCAGGAGCAGGCCTGCGGCGACGGCGGTGGCGAGGATCGCGAGGAAGGTTTTCATGGTCAGAGGGTCTTGGTCTGCGCGGGCAGGAGCGAGGTGGCGCGGTTGAGGTGAGCCAGGGCGATGGCCAGGGCGTCGGCGGCGTCGTTCTGGATGGGCGGGGGCAGGGCGAGGATGCGGGCGACCATCGCCTGGACCTGCGCCTTCTCGGCGGAGCCGACGCCGGTGACGGCGCGCTTGACCTCCGTGGGGGAGTACTCGTGGACGGGGATGCCGCGCTTGGCGCAGGCGGCGACCACGACGCCGCGAGCGTGGCAGAGGATCATCGCGGTGCGGGCGTTCTTGGCGTAGAAGACGCCCTCGAGGGCGGCCTCGGTGGGGGCGTATTCGTCCAACACGCGGTTGACGGCCTCGTCGAGGGCGACGAGCGCGGCGGACATGGGGAGGCGGGCCGGGACGCGGACGGGGGCGTAGTAAAGGGCGCGGCGGGCGTTGCCCTCGGCGCGGACGACGCCGATGCCGGTGGAGCGCAGGGAGGTGTCGAAGCCGATCGCGATGCGGGGAAGGGCCATCAGAAAAGCTCCCATTGCGGCCAGAAGCGGGTCACCTCGACGGTCTCCAGCGCGTCCTGCCTGTCTTGGGAGAGGGCGCCGAAGAAGTTGAGCCCGGTGCGCTCCTCGAGCCAGCGGATGGAGCGGAAGCAGTAGCGGGGGCGCTTGGTCTCCTCGGTGTCTTGCGGCATGTAGAGGGCGATGGCGTAGAGACGGCCTTCCTTGACGGAGGCGAGGATCATGCCGAAGCCGTCGGGGATGTTGATGTGCGTGTCGCCGCGGCGCCGGGTCTGGATGGTCTCGTCGCCGGTGACGAGGCAGACGATGACCCAGACGGTGCCGACGCGCTCGGGCAGGTCGTCGGCGATGAAGCCCTCGAGGATGCGCCAGGGGCCGCGGTTGAGCTCGGGCTCCTGGGGCGCGACGTTCGTCAGCAGGAAGGTCTCCTTCTGCGCGGCGACGCCGTAACGCGTGGCGATGGCGTAGTTGGGCGCCAGGTGGCCGCGGTCGTAGCCGGAGCCGGTGTAGTCCTCGTGCACGGGGGAGGAGCGGACGTCCTCGTCGCGGAAGAAGCGCGCGGGGCGGTCGGGGATGCTCTCGAGGATGCGGTCGACGGGGATGGCATAGGCGGCCCAGACGGGGCGCCGGAGCGAGGGCGAGTAGCCGACCCAGTAACCTTGGCGTTTGAGGACCTGGACGTCGCCGGGGACCTTGGTGGCGTCGGCCACCTGCGGCACGCCGAAGGGCAACGGCACCAGCGGCGGCTCCTTTTCGTACGCCACGGAGGCGTCGTGTCCGGTTAGGCCGATGGTGTCGGTGAGGCCCGCGGTGGCGGCGCCGAGGGATTCGCAGATGACCTCGAAGGGGCCGAACTTCGCGCGCGTCTCGGTGGGGAGATGGGCGAAGCAGTTGCCGAAGACGAGGGCGACCGTGAGGGCGAAGAGGCCGCACCACCTCAGGCGATGGTAGTGGAACCAATCCCACCGGTGCGCGTTTTTGGCGGGGCGTTTCTTCATGGGGCTTGGTCAGCGAAGGCGGCCGCGACGGGCCGCCTCCGCAGGGATGCCGAAGGGTCGGGGTGGGGCCGCATGGTCACTCGAAGCGCGCGGTGGCGGCGTAGGCGTGGCCGTCGAGGCCCTCCAGCCGCCCGAAGGTCTCGATGGCCTTGCGGGTCTCGGCGAGGTCCTCCTTCGTGAACTCGACGAAGGAGCTGCGGCGGCGGAAGGTCTCGGCCGTGAGGCCGCTGAACATCCGGGCCGCGCCGCCGGTGGGGAGGACGTGGCTGGGGCCGGCCACGAAGTCGCCCGCGCTCTCGGGCGTCCAGTAGCCCACGAAGACGGCGCCCGCGCAGGTGATCTTCGGCAGGACGGCCTCGGCGTCGGCGACCTGGAGCTCCAAGTGCTCGGCGGCGAAGCGGTTGCAGAGCAGGACGCCGGCCTCCAGGTCGGGGACGACGGCCATGAGCATGCCGCCGTTGGCGAGCATGCGCTCGATGATGGCGCGGCGGCCACGGCGCGCGAGCTGGCCGAGCACCTGCGCGTGGACGGCCTCGGCGAACTCGCGCGAGTCGGTCACCAGGAGGCTCTTCTCCAGCCCACTGCCGTGCTCGGCCTGGGAGAGGAGGTCGGCTGCGATCCACTTGGGGTTGCCGGCGCGGTCGGCCAGGACGCAAATCTCGGAGGGGCCGGCCACCTGGTCGATGGCGACGGTGCCGTAGACCTGGCGCTTGGCGGCGGTGACGTAGGCGTTGCCTGGGCCCGCGATGAGCTCGACGGGGCGGATGCCCGCGCCGTAGGCCATCATGCCGATGGACTGGATGCCGCCGACGCGGTAGACCTCGGTGGCGCCGGCCACGCGCAGGGCGTGGAGAAGCGGCGCGGAGACGGCTTTGCCGTCGCGGGCGGGCGTGCAGGCGACGATTTCCTTGACGCCCGCGGCCTTGGCCAGCACCACGGTCATGATCGAGGTGGAGGCGAGGGGGGCGGTGCCGCCGGGGATGTAGACGCCCACGCGGTCCATCGGGTGAAAGCGCTCGCCCAGGCGCCCGCCGTGGAAGGTGCGGACGTCCCAGTCGTCGCGGAGCCCGGCCTTGGCGAAGGCCATGACGCGGGTGGCGGACTGCCGGATGGCGGTCTTGACGTCCTCGTCGCAGGCGGCCTCGGCGGCGTCGAGCTCGGCCTCGGTCACGCGGATGTCCTCCGGGGTGAGGTCGGCGTGGTCAAAGGCGCGGCAGGCGTCCAGCACGGCATCGAGCCCGCGGGCGCGGATGTCGGCCAGGCACTTGGCGGCGGCGGCCTCGGCGCGCTCGTCGAAGGGGGGGCGGCGAAGGAAGGCCTCGACCTGAGGGGTGGGGGAGGCGGGGGACCAATCTAGGATGGGAATCTGGAAGTCCATGGTGTCTTCAGGGTGTCTCTGCCTCGCCGGAGGCCTCGGCCTCGGCCTTGCGCTGCTCGTAGGCCTTGAGCGCCGCCTCCTGCTTGGCGATCTTCTTTCCGATGGTGGAGGTCCCGCTGGCGGTGGTGGTGCCGGCGAGCGGGTCCACGATGAAATGCCTGGGCACGGGGCGGTTGTACTTGAGGAGCGCCATCATCTGGAGCTCCACCTCCTCCCCGAGCTTCTCCTTGAGCGCCTCCGCGAGCTGCGCCTTCTCGGCCTGTCGGCGGGCCTTCCTGTCGTCGCGGCTCTTGTAACCGGCGACGGCGGAGGAGGAACCCGACTTGGCGACCTTCTGCTGGGCCGCGGCGATGGCGGCGTGGTCGCCGTCGATGCGCGCCTGCTGCTTGGCGAGCCACTCGTCGGCCTTCTCCTTGGAGGAGAAGCGCTGAACCTTGATTGAGCGCGGCCAAATGAACGCCTTGGTCGGGTACTTCGGGAAGTCCTTGTCCCCGGCCTTGCGGGCCTCGTTGTACTGCTTGGTCCAGTCCCGCTTCACGGTCTGGACGGCCTTGTTGAAGACGCGCTTCTCCTCGTTGAGGTCGGCCTGGAGCGCCCGGAGCTCCTCGGTGGTCATGACGAGCGCCTTCTCGACCTTGTACATGTCGAAGAGGCGCACGCCGACGTACATCTGCGCGTGGGCGAAGGCCGCCGCGCAGAGGCTGAGCAAAAGGACAAAGGCTTTCATCACTCGCGGCTCCTGCCGAGGATTTGGACAAGGTAGATGAAGAGGTTGATGAAGTCGAGGTAGAGCTGCAGGGCGCCAAGGATGCCCAGGCGCGCCACGGTGGGGGCGTCCAGACGGTCCGCGGCGTCGGCGAGCTCGCGCACCTTCTGCGCGTCGTAGGCCGTCAGCCCCACGAAAGCCGCGACGCCGACGTAGCAGATGACCGCCTGCAGGCCGGTGTTGCGCATGAAGACGTTCACCAGCGAGGCCACGATCAGCCCGATGACCGCCATCATGCAGACGCGCCCGAGCGTCGAGAGGTCCCGCTTCGTCACCGTGCCAAAGACGGCCATCGCCGCGAAGGTGCCCGCCGTCGCGAAGAACGCCGTCTGGATCGTCCCGATGTCATAGACCAGCAACAGGATCGAGAGCGTCACGCCGTTGAGCGCGGCGTAGACCATGAAGAGCGCGGCCGCCGCCATCGGCGCAAGCTTGTGGATGGCGAACGAAAGCGCGAAGACCAGCGCGATCTCCGCCACCAGGCAGACGATCAACGTGCCGGACGAGAGCTGGAACGACCCCGTCGCGACGGCGTTCGCCACCATCCAGGCCACCAGGCCCGAGACGGCCAGCCCTGCGGCCATCCACCCATAAATGAAATTGTACACACGGTTCACACCGACCGCACGCGCCTCACTGCGCATCGCCAAAGCATCCGGATCCATCATCGGTTTCATGGCAGACTCCTTCTTTCACTATTGAACCCTTATTATAACAGATTCCCACCCCCCGTGCCCAACTATGATGTCAGGCAGTGTCGGAATCGATACTGCAGGATTTGCCCTCACGGTTTGCGTTTCCATGGGAAGGGTCTCCCGCGGAACCCTTAGGGGTCGGAGGTGAAACCCTAAGGGGTTCGACCCAAAACCCTAAGGGTTTCGAGGCAAACCCTTAAGGGTTTCGGAAAAAGATGTGGACTTATGCAGAGCCGTCCCCGCGGCGGGGGTAGGGTGG
>DVOR01000030.1 GCA_018713405.1 Candidatus Spyradenecus faecavium
GTCTCCGGCGGGACGTTCAGCACGGCGGTGCCCGAGGAGTTTTGTACGGCGGGGTATGCGTCGAAGCAGAACGCCGATGGCACCTATTCCGTCGTGGGATGGTATGAGTCGGGCGTGGACTTGGACGCGGATGGCGTGGCGGACGCGTGGGTCATCCGCAACGAGGGGGACTTGGCGGCCTTCCGCGACAAGGTGAACGGCAACGTCACCTTCGCGGGGTGCACCGTGACGCTCGCGGCGAACCTGGACCTCGCGGGCGTGGCGTGGATCCCCATCGGCGAAGGCAACGCGGGCGGGGCGAGCAAGAACGGCGGTTTCTTCGCCGGCACCTTCGAGGGCGGCGACCACCTCATCGCCAACCTCTCCGTCTCCGAGTCGAAGGCTGACGAGGGCGCGGGCCTCTTCGGTTGGGTGCGCGGCGCGACAATCCGCAACCTGAGCGTGTCCGGCTCCATCCTCTCGAACGCGAATGGCGCGGCCGGCACGCACCCCGTCGTGGAGTTGGCGCTCTCCCAGGAGGAAGCCGAAGGTGGCCGCGCGGCCCTCTTCACCGGCACGTCGCTTGGCGATGTCTCTGGGCTGGAGGTGGTGCCCGTCCTGCCTGAGGGCATGGATGAGCCGGACGACTTTGTGGTGACCTTGGAGGACGAACTGTTCTATTGCGACCTGCTCTACCTGGCTGACCGCGTGGCCGGCGAGTCCGAGGGCGTGACCTTCGACGCGAATGCGCAACAGGCCTTGCTCAATGCGGCCGGTGGTTCGATGCATGGCAACATCGCCGTCTCGGGCCGCACGGCCGTTGACAAGCCGCTGACGACGGCGCAGGTGAACGAGGCGCTGGCGTGCTTCGAGGGCACTGGCCTCATCGTGGTCGAGGGGTCTCTGGAAGGCGAGAAGACGCTCGTCGTGGCCTATGACTTCGGTATCACCGATGTGCGCGTCACGGGCACCGGCGACCTTGTGGTCGAGGTGGCCGCCTAAGATATGTCCGGTCGGCCGCTCGCCTTCGCCGAGGGCGCCTCCCTCTCCCTGCGGAACGGGGAGACCGCGCTGGCGGCCACGCCGGCCACGGTCGAGGGCGTCACGACGTTCACCGTCCCGGCGGCAAACGTCCCCGCCGGCGAACTGATTTCCAAATGTGTTTCTTCCACACATGGGCCCCGCGAGGACATTGTCCCGCGGGGCTTTTCGTATACGCTGTGTCCCCCAAAACTTTCCCCGGACGGCACAGGGGGAGCGGATTTTGCTTGCGGGATGGGGGGTGGGCGCGGTATAATGGTGATGATTTTCCAATCAAAGGAGGAACCATGAGTTGTCCCTACGCCTGCTCGAGCGAAGTCGAGCACATGATCCCGGTCGCCAAGGGCGCCAAGCACGCGCCCGCCCCGATCCCCGAGGAGGGGAAGTGGGTGAAGGCCTATGAGACGAAGGATATTTCCGGCCTGACGCACGGCGTCGGTTGGTGTGCGCCGCAGCAGGGCACCTGCAAGCTGACGCTGAACGTCAAGGAAGGCGTGATCCAGGAAGCGCTGGTGGAGACCATCGGTTGCTCCGGCATGACGCACTCCGCCGCCATGGCCGCCGAGATCCTGCCCGGCAAGACCATCCAGGAGGCGCTGAACACCGACCTGGTGTGCGACGCGATCAACACGGCAATGCGCGAGCTCTACCTCCAGATTGTCTACGGGCGCACGCAGAGCGCGTTCTCCGAGGGCGGCCTGCCGATCGGCGCCGGCCTGGAGGACCTCGGCAAGGGTCTGCGCTCGCAGGTGGGCACCATGTTCTCCACCAAGCAGAAGGGCGTGCGCTACCTGGAGATGGCCGAGGGCTATGTCAAGCGCATCTTCCTCGACAAGAACAGCGAGGTCTGCGGCTATGAGTTTGTCCACCTGGGCAAGTTCATGGAAGCGGTGAAGAAGGGCCAGGACGCGAACGAGGCGCTCAAGGCCTGCACCGGCACCTACGGCCGCGTGACCGAGGAGCAGGGCGCCGTGAAGTCCATCGACCCCCGCCACGAGTAAGGAGGAAGCACCATGGCACTCTTTGAATCCTACGAACGCCGCATCGGTCAGATCCAGCCCGTCCTCGAGAAGTATGGCATCAAGTCCATCGAGGAATGCCGCGAAATCTGCAAGGCCAAGGGCTTCGACCCCTACGAGATCACCGAGAACATCCAGAAGATCTGCTTCGAGAACGCCAAGTGGGCCTACACCGTCGGCGCGGCCATCGCGCTGAAGAAGGGCTGCACCAAGGCCGCCGACGCCGCCGAGGCCATCGGCGAGGGCCTGCAGGCGTTCTGCATCCCCGGCTCCGTCGCCGACGACCGCAAGGTGGGCCTGGGCCACGGCAACCTGGGCGCCATGCTCCTGCGCGAGGAGACCAAGTGCTTCTGCTTCCTGGCCGGGCACGAGTCCTTCGCCGCCGCCGAGGGCGCCATCGGCATCGCCATGAAGGCCAACAAGGTGCGTAAGGAGCCCCTGCGCGTGTGCCTTAACGGCCTAGGCAAGGACGCGGCCTACATCATCAGCCGCATCAACGGCTTCACCTTCGTGGAGACCGAGTTCGACTACTTCACCGGCAAGCTGACCATCACCAACGAGATCCCCTTCTCCGACGGTCCGCGCGCCAAGGTCCGCTGCTACGGCGCCGACGACGTCCGTGAAGGCGTCGCCATCATGTGGCAGGAGGGCGTGGACGTCTCCATCACGGGCAACTCCACGAACCCCACCCGCTTCCAGCACCCTGTCGCGGGCACCTACAAGAAGGAATGCGTCCTCGCCGGCAAGAAGTACTTCTCCGTCGCCTCCGGCGGCGGCACCGGCCGCACCCT
>DVOR01000230.1 GCA_018713405.1 Candidatus Spyradenecus faecavium
CGGCGACGCCGTGGTCGAGCCAGCAGAGGGCTGCGTCGGCGGCGGCTTCGGCGGCTTCCAGGGCGGCTTCGCGCTCCTGCGCGGTGAAGCGGTGGAGGACGAAGTCGACGAGGGCGCGGCGTTCCCCGGCCTGTCGCCCGGCCCCGATGCGGACGCGCGCGAAGGCTTCCGTGCCGAGGTTGGCGATGAGGCTCTTGAGGCCGTTGTGGCCGCCGGCGCCGCCGGAGGGGCGCACGCGGATGCGGCCGGGGGGGAGGTCGCAGTCGTCGCTGAGGACGAGGAGGTCGCCGGGCTGGCCGCCGTAGTAGCGCAGGAACGGGCCGACGCTGTCGCCGGAGGCGTTCATGTAGGTCTGCGGCTTGAGCAGCCAGAGGGTCTCGCCGTTGCGGGTGGTCTTCGCGATGAGGGCGTTGAAGCGCTTTTCCTGTTTCCAGGGGCCGGCGCCGAGGCGGTCGCAGAGGGCGTCCACGGCCATGAAGCCGAGGTTGTGGGGGGTCTCGGCGTATTCGGCGCCGGGGTTCCCGAGTCCTGCGATCGCTTTCATCGTGAGGGTGCCTGTGTGGCCCGCGGGCCGTGCTTACTTCTTGGCGTCGGCGGCGGGGGCCGCGGCGGCTTCGTCCTTCTTGGCGCCGATGACTTCGGGCTCGGCGGCGGGGGCGCCATCGGCGACGGCCGGGAGCTCGATCTCTTCGTCGGCGGCGACGCAGGAGGCCACGACGGCGTCGCCGTGGGTGGTGACGTGGTACTTGTCGCCCAGGTTGAGCTGGGAGGCCAGGAGCTTGTCGCCGATCTTCATGCCGGAGACGTCGATGTCGAAGCTCTCGACGATGTCGCCGGGGAGGCAGTCGACGTGGATGGCGCGGAGGTCCTGCTCGAGGACGCCGTTGGCGTTCTTGACGCCGTCGGGGGTGCCGACGAGGTTGATCGCGATCTCGACGCGGACGGTGTGGCCCATGTCGACCTCGCCGAAGTCGGCGTGGATGACCTTGCCGGAGATGACGTCGTGCTGGAGCTCGCGGAGGAGGGCCGAGACCTTGGCCTGGCCGAGGTCGATGACCACGAGGAGCTGGTCGCCGTGGTGGCCGCGCATGGCCATCTCGTAGTCATGGGCGTCGAGCTGGATGAGGGTGGCATCGCCGTTCATGCGCTTGATGATGCCGGGGATCATCCCGGCGCGGCGCAGACGGCCGGCGGCCTTGGATCCCTGCTCGGAGCGCACTTGGGCGGTGAGTGTGATCTGGTTCATGGATTGTTGTGTCCTTGGTTCTGCGAAAAAGCCCGCCCCCTCACGACAAACGGAAGAGGGAGGAGACGGACTGGTTGTTATGGATGCGCGTGATCGCCTCGGCCAGGAGGGGCGCGACGGAGAGCACCTTGATCGACGGCAGGCCCGCGATGGTCTCATCGAGGGGGATGGAGTCGGTCGTGATGAGCTCTTCGATGAGCCCGTCGTTGGCGCGCAGGCGGTCGATGCCCACCTGCGTGAGGGGGATGTGGCTGACGACGGCGCGCACGCTCTTGGCGCCGTGCGACTTCAGCAACTTCGCCGCGGCGCAGAGCGTCCCGCAGGTCGTCGTCATGTCATCCACCATGATCACGTCGCAGCCGTCGACGTCGCCGACGACGCTGAACGCATCCACTTCCGCGGCACCCAGACGCTGCTTCGCGACGATGGCCAGGCCGGTGCCCAGCATCTGCGAATAAGCGTAAGCCGTCTTGACCCCGCCGGTATCGGGGGAAACCACAAGCGGCTTATCCAGCTTCATTTCGCGCAGGTATTTCACCATTACCGGCGCGGCGTGAAGGTGATCCACGGGAATATCGAAAAAGCCTTGAATCTGCTGCGCGTGCAGGTCCATCGTCAACACGCGGTTCGCCCCGGCGGCGACCAGGAGGTTGGCCACCAGCTTGGCGGTGATCGGCACGCGCGGCTGGTCCTTGCGGTCCTGGCGGGCGTAGCCGTAGTAAGGGAGCACGGCGGTGATGCGGTCGGCCGAGCCGCGGCGGGCGGCGTCGATCATGATCAGCAGCTCCATGAACATCTCGTTGGGCTGCTTGCAGATGGGCTGCACCAGGAAGAGGTCCGCCCCGCGCACGTTGTCGCTGTACTTCACGAACGTCTCGCCGTCCGGGAAGTGCCGGATGTCAATGGCCCCGAGCGTCGTGCCCATGCACGCCGCAATCTTCTCGGCCAGGGGCCGGTTCGCGCTTCCGGAGAAGACTTGCAGGTTTTCCATCGCGTTCCCTTTCTTCAGACGCTGCATGGTTGCCCGACATGGATTCGAACCATGACTATGGGCGTCAAAGGCCCGTGTGCTGCCATTACACCATCGGGCAGCGTCTGTGTGCACGCCCGCCAACACCCGGCCAACGCCGGATGCGCAAGCGCGCGCTCCCCCTCCGCACGGGACCCGACCAGCCCGAAAACCGTCGCGCCGCTGCCGCACAGGGTCACCCCCATGCAACCCGCCGCCCGCAACGCCTCTGCTGTCCGGGCGACGTCGGGGAAAAGCCCCAGGCACGGCGCCGACAGGTCGTTCCCGACCGCCTCGGCCACGTCCGCAGGCCTTCCCATCCGAAGGAAGAAGCGCAAAGTATCCCACAACTCACCCCCCCTTGTCAAGTCAGAAGGGGTGGTTTGGGGCGAGGGTTGTGCGGATTGGCACGCCGCAGGCGTGCCGCGGGTGCAGGGAGAGCTTCCCCCTGCCGGGGCGTGGGGCGGAGCCCCGCAACCTTCTCCGTTTCCCTTTTCCTGCTTTCCGTTCTCCTGCTCGTCCCATGCGCGATAGACCTGCGGCGTGGGGCAATGCGTGCCATCGTTCGCCAACACCAGCCACAACGGCTCGGCGCCGGCCATGTCCAGCCGCTCCACGCGCTCCCCGCGCCCGCGCATCCGCACCGTCCCGTCCAACAGGAAGAGCGGCACGTCCGACCCCAGCTCCGCGCCCAACGCGCACAGCCGCTCGCGCGGCAGGCCCAACCCCCACAGGTCGTTCATCCCGCGCAACACGGCCGCCGCGTCCGTGCTCCCCCCGCCGAGCCCCCCACCCAACGGGATGCGCTTCACGATCCGGATCCGCGTGGGCAAAGGCCGCCCCGCCTCACGCTCCAAAAGCCGCGCCGCCCGCACCGCCAGGTTCCGCTCGATGTCAGCCGGCAAGGCGCCCAGCCCCACCCCCGCGTCGATCGCCTCCAGCGAGGTCTCCCCGGCCTGTTCCAGCTCCACGTCGTCGCCGAACCCCAACGGCACGACCACCGAATCCAGCGCATGGAACCCATCCGCACGCACCCCCAGCACCCGTAGCCCCAGATTCACCTTCGCCGGCGCAAAGACCCTCATGCCACCCCCTCCGCCTGATTGTCGGCAAGTCGCGGGGCAGACTTCATCGATGCTTGAGCGATTGACTGTGGCATGGCGCATTCTCCGTCCCGTTAGTATAGCAAACCCGCTCACAGGTAGTGGACGAGGGAACGGGGAAGCCAATCGGGGAGGAGAGCGGAGAGGGCGCGCCAAAAGGCGGGGGAGTGGTTGAAGTGGGTGAGGTGGGTGACCTCGTGCGCGAGGGTCTCCTCGAGGATGGCCTCGGGCCAGTCGGCCAGGCGGGGATTGAGGCGGATCTCCCCGCTGCGCATGCATTGGCCCAGCGTGCGGTTCTTGAGGCGCGGCCACACGAGCACCTCCGCGGGGCGGCGCGTCAGGCGGTCTCCCCACCCTTCCAGCAACGCGTGGGCACGCGCCAGCAGGGTCGCGCGACGGTAGGCCTCGACGCGTTCGGCCACGTCCTCGGGGTCGGGACGCCCCTTGCAGGCCAGGCAGAGCCCGTCCGGCTCCTCGACCAGGTCGTCGTAGCCCGCGAAGGGCAATGTCCGCACGGGCAACACCCGTCCGAAGAGCACCGCCTCGCCCGACTTCGGCAACCGCACGGGCGGCGCGCCGGCGGCCTGCCAGGCGGCCTCGAGCGCCGCGGCATCGGCGGGGAACTCCTGCGCGGACAGGAAGACGCCGGCCACGCCTTTCCACGGCACGAAGTGGACGACGCGCCCCTGCTGCGTCCGCTCGGCCAGGTTGGCGCGCGACTGCCGGAAGGTCCGCACGCGATACCCGCGGAACCCGGCGACCGGCGATGGCTCTTCCTTATACATAGAGGCGGGCCGCCCCGCGGGGCGTCCTCACTCCACCAGCCCCTCGAGACGGAGGATGGCGGTGGCGTCGGGGTCGCGCCCCATGAGGTCGCGGAAGACCTCCGCCGCGGGACGGGACCCGCCCAAGGCAAAGAGCGTCTCGCGCACACGGCGGCCGAGCTTGCGCCGCTGGGCGGCGGTGGCCCCGCGGAAGCGCGCGTAGATGTCGGCCGAGAGGGTCTCGCTCCACTTGTAGGAATAGTAGCCCGCCGCGTAGCCGCCCGCGAAGATGTGGGTGAAGGCGTTGAGGAAGCGGTCGTCCTCGTGCAACGCCGTGGGCAGCAAGCGCTTGGCCATCCGCCGCAGCAACGCCAACGGCGTGTCGCCCTTGCGCGGGAAGCCCTTTGCATGGAGCGCCAGGTCCGTCTCGGCGAAGAGCAGTTGCCGCACCAAGGCCGCCCCCGCGCGGTAGGTGCGCTTGGCGACGATCCGCTTGGCGAGGTCCGCCGGCAGGGGCTTGCCCGTCTCCACGTGGCAGGAGAGGCCCCGCAACAACGCGGGCTCGTAGGGGAACTGCTCCAGGAACTGCGAGGCGATCTCCACCGCATCCCACTCCACGTTGCTGATGCCCGAGCACGTGGGCGAATCGACCCGCGTCAGGGTCTCCTGCAGGGCGTGGCCCACCTCATGGAAGAGCGTCGCGATCTCATAGAAGCTCATCGTGGCCGGCGCCTTGCCGCGCGGCGGCTTCTGGTTGCAGCAGACCACCGCGATGGGCAGCTGCCGGCGCGTCTCGAAGTCGCGCCCACGAATCTCGTTCATCCAGGCGCCGCCGTTCTTCGTGCCCGGCCGGGCGTAGGGGTCCACGTAGAGGCCCGCGATGAGCGCCTCGCCCTCGAAGATGCGGTAGAAGCGCACGTCCTTGTGCCACGCGTGCAACGCCCCCTTCTGCCGCTCGATGCGCACGCCGAAGAGCTCCTCGATGAGGCCGAACAACCCCTCCAGCACGCGCTCCATGGGGAAATACTGCCGCAGCGTCTCCTCGTCGTAGCCGAAGGTCTCCTGCGACAGCTTCTCCGACCAATAGCCCTTATCCCACGGCATCAGCCTGCCCTTGTGGCCGTTGGCCTTCGCGAAGGCCGCGAGCGTGGCGTCCTCCGCCTTCGCCGCCGGGCGCCCCACCTCGGCCATCGGCGCGAGCAGGTCCAGCACGGTCTGCGGGTCTCCGGCCATCTTCGCGGCGGTCGAGAGGTGCGCGTAATCGTCGTAGCCCAACAGCTCGGCCTCCTGCCGGCGCAGCTCCAGGATCTTGTCGATGAGCTTCGTGTTGTCATGGGGCGCGACGGCCCCGCGCGTCACGCGCGCCCGCCAGAACCGCTCCCGCACGTCCGCCGACTCCGCATGGCGCATCACCGCGTCATACGTCGCGAAGTCCACCCCCAGCGTCCACGGCCCCTTGCCCTGCAACAGGTCCTCCGGGATGCCCGCCGCCTCCTCCGGCGCCACCTCCACCTTCGCCTCGCGCTCGGCGTCGAGCACGTTGTTGGAAAAGGTCATCGAGAGCTTCGCCAGCTTGGCCTGCACCGCGTTCAGCTTGCGACGCTGCGGCGCGGGCAGCCCCACGCCCGACTGACGCATCGCGAGGAGCTGACGCTCCACCACGTGCCGTTGCCACGGCTCCAGCGAATCCCCCTCCCGCAACGCCATCAACCCCTCATAGAGCGGCTTGCTCTGCGACGCCCGCTGCGCCAAGGCGATGATCCGCGGCTGCCACTTCGCCTCCTGCTCACGCCACGCCGGACTGTTCACCACGCTCGTCAGATGGCACAGGATGGCCCACGCCTCGAACGGCGCGCGCACCGCCAACCCCGGCGCCACCACCAAGCCTTCCCACGACACGTCCAACCGCTTCTCCACCCCCTCGAGCGCACGCTCCGCCACCGGCAACGACGCCTCCAGCGCCGCCTCGCACAGCTCCGGCGTCATCGCGTCATACTTCGGCATCCAACCATCGTCAAGAAAGGGATTCTGCTTCATATCGACTCCTTTGCCGCTATCATACCATATCTCAGCGATGCCCGGGGAATAGCAGGGACACAATGCAAGGAAACCGCAGATTGCGCAGCTTGGTTGCAGATTGAGGGCGTGCTGCCGCACGCAGGACTGCCAGGGAAACCGGAAACGCCGCAGGGCTGGGCACGGTAGTGAGGCCCGAAGGGCCGAACGGTGAAGTGCCCAGTCCCTTGCGTTCCTTTGTGTCTTCGCGGAAACGCGCGCCCCGCTCACTCCGCGGAGAAGGACGGGAGGGCGGCGATGAGGTTCAGGGAGTCGATGGAGAGGGTGACCAAACGCTTGACGAGGTCGGGGATGTAGCGCGGGTTCTCCGGCGCCCAGAGGTTGGGGTCGTTGACGATGCCGCTCGCCTTGTCCTGCCGCACCCGATAACGGTCGATGGCCCACTCGATGGGGCTGCGCCCGTTCACCTGGTAGCGGTAGGCCTCCTCGGGGATGCCGCACAGCGTCAACGTCGTGTTCACGATGAGGGTGGAGCGATCCTCCTTCCCCTTCTTCCCGGCGAACTTCATCTGGGTCACCCGCGTGTCGG
>DVOR01000231.1 GCA_018713405.1 Candidatus Spyradenecus faecavium
ATACCATCGTCGAGCTCCTCCAGGCCGGCTACGACGTCACCATCGTCGACAACCTCCTCAACGCCCACGAGGAAGCCGTCCGCCGCGTCGCCGAGATCGCAGGCCGCGCCCCCGCCTTCCACAAGGTCGACCTCCTCGACCGCGACGCCCTCGAGCGCGTCTTCCAGGCCGCCCACTACGACGCCGTCATCCACTTCGCCGGCTTCAAGGCCGTCGGCGAATCCGTCGGCATCCCCCTCGCCTACTATCACAACAACATGACGGCCACCTTCAACCTCCTCGACCTCATGAGGCGGTACGGCTGCCGCAACATCGTCTTCTCCTCCTCCTGCACCGTCTACGGCACCCCCAAGGAAGTCCCCGTCCGCGAAGACAGCCCCAAATGCGCCGTCAGCCCCTACGGCGCCACCAAACTCTTCCTCGAACGCGTCCTCACCGACGTCCACGCCGCCGAGCCCGACCTCGGCGTCCTCCTCCTGCGCTACTTCAACCCCGTCGGCGCCCACCCCACCGGCCGCATCGGCGAAGACCCCCGCGGCATCCCCAACTGCCTCATGCCCTACATCGCCCAGGTCGCCGTCGGCCGCCGCCCCAAACTCCGCGTCTTCGGCGACGACTACCCCACCCCCGACGGCACCTGCGTCCGCGACTACCTCCACGTCGTCGACCTCGCCCGCGGCCACCTCGCCGCCCTCCGCAAGCTCGAGCAAGAGCCCGGCGCCCTCTACGCCGTCAACCTCGGCACCGGCGTCGGCTACTCCGTCCTCGACATCGTCCACGCCTACTCCCGCGCCTGCGGCCACCCCATCCCCTACGAGATCGCCCCCCGCCGCCCCGGCGACGCCTCCGTCGTCTACGCCGACCCCACCTACGCCAAGACGCTCCTCGGCTGGCAAGCCACCCACACCCTCGACGACATGTGCGCCGACTCCTGGCGCTGGCAATCCACCAACCCCAACGGCTACGGCGCGTAAGGGGCGGCTGATGCCGCCCCAGAGAACGGAGAACGGAGAACGGAGAACAGAACGCGCGCAAGCGCGCGACTGGCAAGGCGCCCCCACACAGGCAAGCCCGCTCCGCTCGCTGTGCACCGTTCTCCGGGCGCGCAGCGCCCCAAACCCTTAAGGGTTTGCCTCGAAACCCTTAGGGTTTTGGGTCGAACCCCTTAGGGTTTCGCCTCGGACCCCTTAGGGTTTCGGGGATGTACCTTGCTCGCCAGGAGGCGGAGTTTGGTGAGGAGGTAGTCGCGTTCGTTGGGGGTGAGGAGGAGCCAGGAGAGGGGAAGGAAGGCGGTTTCGGTGAGAAGGGTGGTCAGGCAGAGGCGGGTGAAGGAGGGGGCCATCCAGAGGTGAGGCAGGGCGCCGACGGCCGCCGCGGCCAGGGAGATCCCCAGCAGCGGCAGGACGATGCGCCACAGCCAGCGGCGCGCGCCCATGCCGACCAGCCCGCGCGCAAGCCAGACGCCGGCGAGGGCGGAGGCGGCCGAGCCGATCGCCAGGGCCACGCCGGCGGCCAGCACGTCGCGCGCGAGGGTGGCGAGGAGGGCGGCGAGGGGGAGGGTGAGGATGGCCGCGCCGCCGGTGGCGGCCTGGTAGCGGGCGATGCGGCCGTTGGCGTTGACGGCGATGAGGTGGCCGGCGGTGAGGCGCTCCAGGAGCGTGGACGCGAAGACGCAGTAGGCCAGGCCCACGGCGTCGGGCGGCGGCTCGGCGAGCCACAGGCGGAGGGCGTAGGGGAGCTCGAGGGCGAGGGGCAGGAGGAAGAGGAGGGCCAGGAGGGGGGCGAGCTTGGAGGTGCGGTAGGCCAGCTCGCGCATATGCCCGAGGTCCTCTGCGCCGCGGGCGTTGGCGATGGCGGGGGTGAAGGCGGCGGTGAGGGCGGTGGCGAGGTTGCCGCAGTGGAAGCTGACGGTGTTGGCCACGGAGAGGCCGGCGTTGGCCACGGGGCCGAAGAGGCGGTTGACGAGCACGGCCATGCCCTGCAGGCGCAGGAGCCAGCCCAGCGCGCCGAAGAGGTTCCACCCCGCGAAGGCGCAGAGCGCCCGCACGCGCGCGGCGTCCCACAGCCAGCGGAGTCGGGGGCGGCACTCCGGGAAGGCGAGGGCCGCGCGCGCGACGATCGTGAGGTCGGGGCCCAGGCGGATGGCCATGACCCAGGCGGCGAAGGGCACCAGCCAGGGGCCACTCCCCGCCGGGCGCGTCACCATCCAGAGGACGAAGGCGAAGTTCGCCAGCGTCTGCAGGAAGTAGTAGAGATTCAGCTCGGCCAGGCGTTGCTTGGCGACGAACATGGCGCGGAAGGGCGCGTTGGCCATCCCCACGAAGCAGGAGACGCAGAGGCAGCGGAAGACCCAGCGGCAGGCCTCGACGCGATCGGGCGGCACGTTGAGCCAGGCGCGGACGGCCCAGTCGCCGAGCGGGTAGCCCACGGCCATCAGGGCCACGGGCAGGAGAAGGTGCAGGGTGAGGGCCACGCTGAACCAGCGGCGGCAGTCCTCCAGGCCCGCGGCGGGGTCGCGGCCCGCGCGCCCCACGGCCACGGCGTAGAAGCGGGCGACGGCATCGGCCAGAAGCATGTTGAAGAAATCGATGAAGACGGTGAGGCCGCCGACCACGCCGTAGAGGCCGTAGTCGGTCTGCCCCAGCGCCATGAGGATCCAGCGGCCGGTGAAGAGGCCGCAGGCCAAGGCCACGAGGGAGCGGCCATAGCCGGCGGCGACGTTCACGAAAAGGCGGCCGGACTCGGTCATGGCGTGGCGAAGTCGTCCCACGAGGCCAGGCGGACGACGCCGGGGGGATAGTCCTGCGCGGGGGCGGAGGGGGGCGGGCAGACGCAGACGCGCCCGACGCCGGCGGCGAGCGCGGCGGTCGCGCCCACGCGGCTGTCCTCGAAGACGACGGTGCGGGCGGGGTCGGCGCCGAAGCGGCGGAGGGCGAGCAGGTAGCCCTCGGGGTCGGGCTTGCCGCGGGTGACGTCGTCGGAGGGGACGGAGCGGGCCTCGTCGAGGAGGGACTCGATGCCGGCGGCGCGGAGGTCGTGCGCGATGGTGGCGCGGGGGCTGCCCGAGACGTAGGCGCACGGCACGCCCACGGCGCGGAGGCGGCGGAGCAGGTCGATGGCCGGCCGGATGACGGGCGGGCGCGCGGCGAAGAGCGCGTCGAAGCGCTCGACCATCATGCGGCCGAGCGAAGCGACGGAGAGGCCCTCCAACGCGCGGGGAAAGGCGTCGCGCAGGGTGCGCCAGGCGTCGGGCCAGGCCATGCCGTAGATCAGGGCCATGAGGCGCTCGGGGCGTTGGCGCTCACCGAGGGCCTCCATCGCGAGGGCCAGGGCCTCGGCCCAGACGCGCTCGGAATCGAAGAGCGTGCCGTCGACGTCGAAGAGGGCGAGGTCGGGGAGGGCGGTCATTTGCGCTTCCCCTTGTCGAGGCAGAACGCCGCCACGGGGCAGCCCTCGCACTTGGGGCCGACGGGCTTGCAGCGGGTCTGGCCGAAGGAGACGAAGATGGAGTTCCAGGGGATCCAGAGGCGCTGCGGGAGGCGGCGGCGCAGGGCCATCTCCGTCTCGAGCGGGGTCTTGGTGCGGACCACGCCGAGACGGTTGTTGATGCGGTGGACGTGGGTGTCCACGCAGATGGCGGGCAGGCCGAAGCCGAGGGCGACGACGAGGTTGGCGGTCTTGCGGCCCACGCCGGGCAGCTCGCAAAGGGCCTCGACGGTGTCGGGGAGCGTGCCGCCGAACTTCTCCTCGAGCGCGGCGGGGAGGGCGGCCAGGTGGCGGGCCTTGGCGTGGTAGAAGCCGACGGGGAAGATGAGGCGCTCGATCTCCTCGACGGAGAGCGTGGCCAGGGCCTGGGGCGTGGGCGCGGCGGGGAGCAGGCGGCGCACGGCCTGCGCGGTCACCTGGTCCTTGGTGCGGGCGGAGAGGATGGTGCCGATCAGGACGCACCAGGGGTCGCGGGTCTGCGCGGCCACCAGGTCCATGATCGGGGCCTCGACCTTGGCGAACTCGGCGGCCAGGGCGTCATGGATCGCGTCCAGCTCTTCGACGGTGCGGAGCCTCACAGCAGATCCCTCCCGTCGGCGGTGAGGGTGACGAAGGGGGCGGTGAGGCAGGCGCGCCAGGGGTGGCGGCCCGCGGCCAGGCGCAGAGCGTAGGTGCGGCCGCCGGAACAGTCGCCGGCCTCGCACTCCAGGATGTGCGCGCCCTGCACCCACAGCTGGCAGCCGCCCTCGCCCTCGGCGCGGAAGACGACCTCGCGCTCGGCCTCGACCTCCAGCACGCCATGGGCCAACGCGCCCACGCCCTGCTTGGGCAGGCGGCCGAGCACCGCGTGGATCCGCGGCGGGGGCACCTCGTGCACGGGCATGAGCGTGCGGAAATCGGGCACCCACGGCCAGCGGCCCTGATAGATCCAGAGGGCGGGGCGGGGCTCGGGAGCGCCGACGGGCGCGGGCATCGCGGCGGCGTCGAGGGCCGTGCGGGCGGGGCAGGCGCTCTCGGCGAAGGTGGGCGCGCCGCTCGCCGCGGGGGTCTTGGCGGTGGGGATGCGGCTGGCCATGAGG
>DVOR01000232.1 GCA_018713405.1 Candidatus Spyradenecus faecavium
GGGGCGGGCGACGATGGGCTTGCCGACGGCGACCATCTTGTAGCGGAGGGGGCCGGTGCGGAGGAAGCCGCCGACGAGGATGGGGGCGCCGGTGGAGAGGTGGAGGCGGGCGGGGGAGGTGTAGACGGGGATGCGGTGGCCGAAGAAGGGGACGTAGACGCCGTTGGAGCAGTGTTGGTCGAAGAGGATGGCGAGGGCGGCGTTTTGGGTGCGCCAGCGGCGCATGGCGTCGCCGCGGAAGCCGTGTTGCTTGGGGATGATGGTGGCGCCGCCGCGGAAGTTGTGGCGGTTAAGGAAGCGTTGGAGGTAGGGGTTGTCCATCAGGCGGGCGACGGCGAAGAAGGGGCGGGCGCTGGTGATGGCGGTGATGCCGGCCTCCCAGGCGCCGAGGTGGCCGGTGGCGAGGATGATGGGGCCGGTGGGCTGGAAGAGGAGGCGTTCGGCCTCGGGGTCCATCTCGAGGGTGACGTGGTCGCGCCAGTTGTCCTTGGTGACGCGGTCGGAGACGCGGAGGGCCTCGCAGACGTGGCCGACGAAGTGGCCGACGGAGAAGCGGGCGATGCGGTAGGCCTGGGCGCGGCTCTTGGTGATGCCGGCGATGAGGACGTTGTCGACGGCGGTGCGGGCGCGTTTGGAGCGGCGGAGGAGGGTGAAGAGGCCGGCGCCGACGCCCCAGCCGATGGGGTAGGCCCAGCGGACGGGCATGAGGCGGTAGAGCCACCAGAGGCCGGCGAGGAGGAGGAATTGGAGGTAGTAGAGGACGCGGGTCATGACAGCATTATTGTAGCAAACCGGGGGCGAAGCGTCGGTAGGCCTCGTAGGCGGCGATGGCGACGGCGTTGGCGAGGTTGATGGAGCGGGCGTGGGGGCCGGGCATGGGGATGCGGGCGAGGCGGTCGGCGTAGCGGGCGTAGTAGTCGGGGGGGAGGCCGGAGGATTCGCAACCGAAGACGAGGGCGCCGCGGGGGGTGAGGGGGGCGTCGTAGAGGGAGCGGGCGGCCTTGGTGCTGAGGAAGGTGAGGGCGTCGGGGCGGCGGTCGGCGAGGTAGTCGTCGAAGGCGTCGTAGAGGGAGAGGTCGAGGTGGGGCCAGTAGTCGAGGCCGGCGCGGCGGACATGGCGCTCGTCGAGGGCGAAGCCGAGGGGGCGGATGAGGACAAGGGGCCAGCCGAGGCCGACGCAGAGGCGGCCGATGGCCCCGGTGTTGTGGGGAATCTCGGGGTGGAGGAGGACGATGTCCATCAGGGCTGGCCCTTGTCGGTGTCTTGGCCGAGGAGACGGCCGAGGAAGGTGACGATGGTCCACTTGGGCCCGGCGATGGGGCCGGAGACGTGGACGCGCCAGAGGAAGCGGTTGACGGGGACGGTGGCCCAGCGGGTGAGGGTGCCCATGACGGAGCCTTTCTTGAAGTTGCCGGCGGTGACCTCGGCGTCAAGGTTGTCGTTGGGGAGGTCGTAGGTGGCGGGGCCTTCGATGGAGAGGAGGTCGCCATCCAGGGAGAAGGCGGGGATGCGGAAGAGGCCCTTGTCGGTGGTGCCGACGAGGCGGGCGGAGGAGGAGTCGGTGACGGAGGCGATGCCGGGGACGTGGTCGGCGAGGAGGTCGGTGAGGCCGGCGAAGAGGGGAAGTCGCTGAATCAGTCCGCCATCGACGGTGAGGTTGTATTCCGCCTGGAGGGACTTCGGGAAGGTGTCGTCAAGGCGTCCGCGGAGATCGACGAAGCCGGTGACGACGCATTTGGAGAGCGCGTCCTGCCCATAGGGGCCGAGGAGGTCGGCGAGGGAGGCGTCGGTGAGGTGGAGGGCGGCGGAGAGGGTGGCGGGGGCGTCGCCGTCGGGAATGGCGAAGGAGAGGGCGCCGCGGGCGGCGCCGCCGCGCGGGAAGGTGGCGGAGAGGCCGTTGAGGGAGAGGACGCCGCGGCGCATGGAGAGGTCGGTCTCGAGGGCGGCGAGGGGGAGGCGGTCGACGCGGGCGCCCTGGGGGGCGGCGACATGGCCGCGGAGGAAAACGTTGCCGGGGGTGGTCTCGGCGTAGTAAGGGAGGTGGCCGGAGATGGAGATGGTGGGGGGGACGTCGGCGGCGATGTCGGGGAGGGAGCCGTCGGGGAGCTCGAGGAGACGGAGGAACTCCTCGGGGGCGAGGCCGGTGCTCTGGGCGGAGAAGTCGATGCGGTCGGCGTCGGTGTCGATATGGAAGTCGCAGCTGGCGACGGGGTTTTCGCCGCGGCGGAGGATGATGGGGCCGATCTCGGCCTTGGTGCCCCAGATGCCGCGGCAGGTGATGGCGCCGCCGGCCTCGTCGAAGGGGACGCCGAGGTAGGAGCCGCCCTGGGGGGCGATGAAGTTGGTGCGGAGGCGGAAGACGTCGTCGTAAATGTTGAGGCCGATGGTGAAGGAACAGTCGCCCCAGGCGGGGCCGTTGAGTTCGATCTTGGAGAGGTAGTCCTCGATGACGGGGAGGTCGGCGGCATGCCAGATGCCGCGGAGGTTCTCGAGGTAGATGAAGCCGCGGATGGAGGCGCGGACGCGGGCCTTGGGGAGGGCGAGGGTGAGCTCACCCTCGGCGAGCTGGCGGCCGGCGCCGTCCACGTCCATGCGCAGGCCCTGCAGGCGGACGAGGCCGTTGCCGGAGGCGAGGGTGCCCTCGAGGACGCGGGCGCGGATCTCGAGCAGGTCGGGGTCGGTGAGACGGAAGGGGAGGGCGTGGATGTCGGGCAGAGGGATCTTGGAGAGGTCGGGGAAGGGGGGGCGGAGCTCGGGGGGCGGGAGCTCGCGCTCGATGACGCGGTTGGGGTCGTAGCGGATCTGGGCGACGAAGAGCCGGTCGATGGAGACGCGCTCAAGCAGGCGCGGCAGGGCGGCGAGGGGGCCTTCGCGGAGCGTGGCGGAGGCGCGGCGGAAGGAGGCGAGGAGGTAGCCGTCGTCCGCGCGGACGGCCAGGTCCTCGGCGGAGAGGGCGTCGTCCTTGAGGGCCACCCGGCCCAGGGTGACGACGCCGGAGCCGGGGGCGACGTAGAGCCGCTCGGCGGAGAGGGCGTCGACGCGGTCGCGGAGGGGGGCGAGGGTGAAGAGGCGCAGGCCGATGGCGCAGCGGTCGGCGCTGGCCAGGACGCCGCCGTCGGGGCGGCACAGGAGGGGGCGGTCCAGCACGATGCCCGCGCCAAGACGGTAGGAAACGCGCGCGACGGTCAGGCGGCCCGTCTCGGCGGGGACGGCGGCGTCGAGGGCCTCCTGCACCCAGGCGCCGGGGATGCCGTAGGCCGCCACGCAGAGGAGCAGGAAGAGCACGGCGCCCAGGCACCCGGCGATCCAGAGCAGGGCGTGCGCGGCGCGGAGGAATCCGGGTCCCCGGGCCATGGCTCACTCCGCGGCGGGCTCTGCGGGGAGCGCGCCGACGCCGACGCGGAGGGAGGCGGAGACAGGGGCCGTGCCCTTGGCGGTGGCGGTCTCGGTGAGGGTCCAGCGGGGCTGTTCGCCCTCCAGGCGGACGAGCTTGGCCTTGGGGCTGCCGGCGATGATGAACCAATCGCCCGCGTCGGCCACCAGGGCGGGGCGGCCGCCCCAGGCCTTGGCCGTGCAGGGGGGCAGGGCGGCCTCCTTGAGGAGGTCGAAGACGACGGTGGTCTCGGGCAGGATGCCGCTGGGGGTGGCCGTGACGGTGAGGGTCTGGACGGGGGCGGGGTTCGCCGCGGTGCGGGGGGCCTGGGTGACGGTGACGCGCGTACGGACCCAGCCGTTGGGATGGGCGGCGCCGTCCTGGGCGAGGGTGAGCGTGTCGGGGGACTCGCCCACGTCGATGGACCTGCCCCACGCCTCGGGCGAGAGGACGCGCCAGGAGAGGCCGGAGACGCGCTCGGTGAGCGAGGGCGAGAGGCAGGCGGAGACGACGTCGCCGGGCAGGATCGGCGCGTCCGCGAGCGGGAGGTCCGCGGCGGCGGCGCCGCCGGCCAGGGCCAGGCACAGGGTGAGCGTGAGCGTTCGCATGGGTCAACCCTCCTTGTAGAAGATGCGCGAGCCCGGCGGCACGGAGTGCGCCAGCCAGACGTTGCCGCCGATGATCGAGCCCTTGCCGATCACGGTGTCGCCGCCCAGGATGGTGGCGTTGGCGTAGATGATGACGTCGTCCTCGACGTTCGGGTGGCGCTTGATGCCCTTGACCAGGCGGCCCTCGCTGTCCTTCTGGAAGGAGCGCGCGCCGAGGGTGACGCCCTGGTAGAGCTTGACGTTGCGGCCGATGACGCAGGTCTCGCCGATGACCACGCCGGTGCCGTGGTCGATGAAGAAGCCCCGCCCAATGGTGGCGCCGGGGTGGATGTCGATGCCCGTGCGGCTGTGGGCGTACTCGCTCATCACGCGCGGCAGCAGGTGCACGCCCTCTTCGTAGAGCACGTGGGCGACGCGATGGGTGGCCACGGCCATGAGGCCGGGATAGGCCATCACGATCTCCATGTTCGAGTGGGCCGCGGGGTCGCCCTCGTAGGCCGCCAGCACGTCGTCCTGCAGGAGCGAGCGGATCTCGGGCAGCTTCGCGAAGAGCGTGCGCACCACCTCGCGCGCGCGGCCCTCGCAGTCGAAGTCGGCCGGGCGGGAGTGCTCCAGCACGCGGTAGGCCTCGATGCGGGCGATCTGGTCGGTCAGGCCCTCGGCGATGGCGCGCAGGCGCTCGCGCATCCCCTCGGTGTCCTCGTGGTCGATCGGCTCGTAGGTGAGGCACCCCGGGAAGAGGGCCGAGAGCAGGGCCCGCAGGGTGGCCACCATGGCGCGGCGCCCCGGCAGGTTGACCCCGCGGCGCGTGTTCATCGCCGGGCAGTTGCGGCAGGTCAGCCGTTCGGCCAGGGCCTCCACCAACGCTTCGGTCTCAGCGTCCATCATCCGCCTCCTTGTCCTTCTTCGCGTCCGTCAGGCGCAGGATGACGCCGCCCGCCCCCAGGTTCTTCAGGCCCAGGCAGGTCAGCAGCTTGCCGAGCCACGAGGCCGAATGGCAGGAGAGCAACGTCGCCTTCAGGTCATACTTCCGGCTGAAGTCGTAGAAATCCTTCAGCGTGCAGTTGTGGATGTTCGGCGTGTCGTACCAGTCGAAGGGGAACTCCTTCGTGCGGGGCATCCGCCCGAGGAAGAAGAGCTGCGAGCGCATCCCGATGTAGCCGAAGTTGGGGAAGGCGATGAGCGCCCAGTCGGCCACGCGCAGCAGCTGCTTCATCATCAGGTCCGGCCGGCGCAGCACCTGGATGGTGTGCGAGATGACGGCGACGTCGAAGAGGTGCGGCGGCATGTCGTGCAGGTGGGTGTCGATGTTGGTCATCACCACGTTCACGCCCTTGTGGAGCGCCTGGACGATCTTCTCCAGGTCGCGCTCCAGGCCCACGCCCCACGCGCGCTGGTTCGTCGCCAGGTGCTTCAGCAGCGTGCCGTCGCCGCAGCCGATGTCGAGCACGCGCGCGCCCTCGGGGATGTGCCGCGAGAAATCCTTGTAGAACCGCGCCTGCGCGGGGTCGAGCGTCGAGGGGTCGCGCGTCTCCGTCGCCGTCAGGAAGGCCTGGATCACGGTCTTCAGCTCGTCGATCTGCGTCAGGAAGGCGTCGTGCCCCATCTTGCCGTCCAGCCGGCAGTAGGAGATGTCGCGGTGTTCCTTCAGGCAGGCGCGCACGAAATGCTCCGCCTGCTCCTTCGAGAAGAGCCAATCCCCGCGCAGGCTCACCATCAGCACCTTGGCCTGGATGCGCCGCACCGCGGCCTCCAGCGAGCCGAAGGCCTCCTCGGGGTCGTACGCGTCCAGCGCGCGCGTGATCTGCAGGTAACTGTTCGCGTCGAACCGCCGCACGAACTTCTGCCCCTGGTACTCCAGGTAGGACTCGATCTGGAAGTAGGTCCGGAAGTCCTGCCGCATGCGCGAATGGAAGTCCTGCCCCTGCTTGAGCCACTCCTCCCGCTTCTCGCGGCCGAACTTCTCGTCCATCCCCGCCTGCGAGAGGTAGGTGATGTGCGCCAGGCGGCGCGCGCTCGCCAGCCCCGCCACCGGCTTCGCCCCGCCGTAATACTCGCCGTGGCGCCAGTTCGGGTCCTGGATGATCGCCTGCCGCCCCACGATGTCGAAGGCCAAGGCCTGCGTGTTCAGCGAGGCCGCCGTCGCCACCAGCACGCACCGCCCCATGTCCTCCGGGTGGCGGATCGCCCACTCCAGCGCCAACATCCCGCCGAAGCTGCCGCCCACCACCGCCGCCAGGCGCGTGAAGCCCAGCTGCCGCGTCAGCGCGCGGAAGACGTCCACGATGTCCCCCATCGTGATCTCGGGGAACGACGCCCCATAGGGCGCGCCCGTCCGCGGGTCGATCGAGCTCGGCCCCGTGGTCCCCGCGCACCCGCCCAGGATGTTCGCACACAGCACGCAGAAGCGGTCCGTGTCGATGCCCCGCCCCGGGCCGACCATGCCGTCCCACCAGCCGCTGGGCTTGTCCTTCTCGGGGTTCTCCTCGGGCCGCCAGCCGGCCACGTGCGCGTCGCCCGTCAGCGCGTGGCAGATGAAGACCACGTTCGAGCCGTCCGCCGCCGGCGTCCCCACCATCTCATACCGCACGTCGATCGCCGGCAACGTCCCCCCACGCTCCAGCCGCCACCCGCCCTCCGGCGGGTCCAGCCTCACATCCTGCGGTTCCACTCTTCCGATAGCGCTCAATCCGACCATCCTTTCGATTTCCCCACAGTCTACCACAATCCCGCCCCGCCGGGGCCGATTCTGCATAAGTCCACCTCTTTTTCCGAAACCCTTAAGGGTTTGCCTCGAAACCCTTAGGGGTTTGGGTCGAACCCCTTAGGGTTTCGGGTCCGACCCTTTAGGGGCGTCACCGGGAGAGGGGGCGAAAAAAGGCCCCCGGGCGGGGGCCTTTCGGAACCGTGCGCCGCGGTCAGAGGAGGGCGGCGCGGAGGGCCTCGGCGCGGTCCTCGCGCTCCCAGGGGACGCCGGGGCGGCCGAAGTGGCCGTAGACGCAGTTGTCGGCGTAGGTCCAGCCGTTGGGGGTGAGGAGGCCGAGCTCGCGGATGATGGCGGCGGGGCGGAAGTCGAAGAGCTCGCCGCTGAGGAGGAAGTCGGCGATGCGGGCCTCGTCGACCTTGCCGGTGCCGTAGGTGGAGACGTTGATGCTCATGGGCTTGGCGACGCCGATGGCGTAGGCGACCTGGATCTCGCACTTGTCGGCGAGGCCGGCGGCGACGATGTTGCGGGCGACGTAGCGGGCGTAGTAGGCCGCGGAGCGGTCGACCTTGGAGGG
Source organism: Candidatus Spyradenecus faecavium (assembly GCA_018713405.1). GTDB lineage: Bacteria > Verrucomicrobiota > Kiritimatiellia > RFP12 > DVOR01 > Spyradenecus > Spyradenecus faecavium. The sequence continues at coordinate 7,263 of DVOR01000232.1, forward strand.
GTCTTTGCCGCTGAAGGCGCCGCCGCCGTGGGAGCCGACGCCGCCGTAGGTGTCGACGATGATCTTGCGCCCGGTGATGCCGGAGTCGCCGGCGGGGCCGCCGATGACGAAGCGCCCGGTGGGGTTGATGTGCAGCTCGGTGGCGTCGCTGAAGAGGCCGGTGGGGGCGAGCTGCTCGCGGATGACCTCGCGGATGGCCGCGTGGATGGTGTTCTCGTCGATGCCGTCGAGGGTCTGGTGGGAGCAGACGACGTCGGTGATGGCCTGGGGCTTGCCGCCGTCGTAGAGGACGGAGACCTGGGCCTTGGCGTCGGGGCGGAGCCAGGGGATGGTTTTGTCGCGGCGGAGCCCGGCCAGGCGGCGGAGGATGCGGTTGGAGCAGACGAGGGGGAGGGGGAGGTACTCGGGGGTCTCGTTGGTGGCGTAGCCGAACATCATGCCCTGGTCGCCGGCGCCCTGCTTCTCGGGGTCGCCGCGGTCGACGCCCTGGTTGATGTCGGGCGACTGGGCGTGGAGATTGTTGACGTAGGTGAAGTCCTGCCAGCAGAACCCCTCCTCGGGGCGGTCGTAGCCGATGTCCTTGATGACGCGCTGGGCGATGGCCTTGGGGTTGAGCTTCTCGAAGCCGTTGCAGGTGATCTCGCCGAGGTTCACCACCAGGTTCATGCCGCAGGCGGTCTCGCAGGCGACGTGGGCGTGCGGGTCGAGGGCGAGGCAGGCGTCGAGGATGGCGTCGGAGATGGCGTCGGCCACCTTGTCGGGATGCCCCTCGGAGACGGATTCGGAGGTGTAGACGTGTCTGGCGGAAAGCTTGCTCATGACGGTTCCTGTTCGTTAAAAGACGGGGCTAATTATAGCACGTTCCTTCCCAAGTGGCACCGGCTTTTGGTAAGATGACATAAATGTCACGAAAGGACGCAGCATGAACAGACGGAATTTCCTGAAGGCGTTTGGGCTCGGGGCGGCGGCGTTGGCCGTCGCGCCGCGGGCGGTCTTGGCGGCGGGGGGGCAGGCGGCGGCGCCCGCTCGGCATCCGCGCAACATCCTCTTCATCCTGGCCGACGACCTGGGGTGGGGAGACGTGAGCTGCTACGGCGCGACGCCGGGGCTGACGCCCTTCCTGGACGAGTACGCGAAGGGCGGCGTGCGCTTCACCGACGCCCATTCGCCCGCTTCGACGTGCACGCCCACGCGCTATGCCATCTTCACGGGGCAGTATGCCTGGCGCAAGCCCGGCACGGGGATCGCGCCGGGGGATTCGGCCCTGCTCATCGACCCCGCGGCGACGACGCTGCCCAAGCTGATGCAGCGCTCCGGCATGGTCACGGGCGCGGTGGGCAAGTGGCACCTGGGCATGGGCCCGGGGCCGGGCAAGACGGACTGGAACAAGCCGATTTCGCCCTCGGGCAACGACGTGGGCTTCGACTACACCTTCCTGATGGCCGCGACGGCCGACCGCACCCCGTGCGTCTACGTGGAGAACGGCACGGTGGTGGGGCTGGACCCGGCGGACCCCATCGAGGTGAACTACAGCCACAACTATCCCGGCGAGCCCGACGGCAAGCGCGACCGCGCCTCGCTGAAGATGGATTGGGACTTCGGCCACAACCAGGCCGTGGTGAACGGCATCGGCCGCATCGGCTACATGAAGGGCGGCAAGAAGGCCCGCTGGGTGGACGAGGACATGGCGGACGTCTTCGTGGAGAAGGCCTGTGCCTTCATGGAGAAAAACAAGGGCCGTCCCTTCTTCCTCTACCTGGGCACGAACGACATCCATGTGCCGCGCGTGCCGCACCCGCGCTTCGCGGGGAAGACGCCCTTCGGCCCGCGCGGCGACGTCACCGCGCAGTTCGACGACAGCGTGCGCCGCGTCATCGGGAAGCTCCGCGAGCTGGGGCTGGAGCGGGAGACGCTGGTCGTCATCACCTCCGACAACGGCCCGATGGTCAACGATGGCTACAAGGACCGCGCGGTGGAGCTGCTCGGCGCCCACAAGCCGGCGGGCGACTGGCGCGGCCACAAGTACACGCCCTATGAAGGCGGCCACCGCCTGCCCTTCATCGCGCGGTGGGACGGTGTCCTCCCCGCGGGCGCGACCAACGGCGCGTTGCTCTCGCTCGTCGACCTGGGCGCGACCTTCGCGGCGCTGCGCGGCGTCGCCCTGCCGCAGGCGGCGTTGCCGGACTCCTTCGACCAGAGCGCGACGCTCCTCAACCCCGCAGCCCCCTCGGCGCGCACGGCCCTCATCTGCCAGGACTATCGCCTGAACCTGCGCGAGGGGAACTGGAAGTACATCGTGCCCGGCCCCGCCGGCAACACGCCCGGGCCGAAGAACAACCCGCTCAACGGCGAACTCTACGACCTGGCGGCCGACCCCGCCGAGCGCACGAACGTCGTCAAGCGCCACCCCGAGCGCGCCAAGGCCATGTACGCGGCCTTGCTCAAGGCCATCCGGGACGGTCGCACCCGCCCTTGACCCCGCGTCCCCGCACGGCGCAAAAAAGAGGCTCCCGGCGGAAACCGGGGGCCTTTTTTGGGGGGAGTGGGGCGTCAGCGCGGGATCTCGCGTCCCCAGAGGCGGAAGAGGGCCACCAGAGCCAACAGCAGGGTAATCCATTCCGTGGCGGTGAGGGCCAGCCAGAGGCCGTCGAGCCCCAGGAGCGGCGGAAGGGCGAGCAGAAGCGCCGCGCTGAGGCCGATGCTGCGCAGCAGGGCGATCGTCGCCGCCGGCACGGTGCGCAGCAGGGCCTGCAGGTAGCCTGCCGCCAGGATGCAGAGCGCCATCGGCAGGAAGGAGGAGGCGATGCCGCGCACCAGCCGCGGCGCCAGCGCGATGACCTCCGGCGTCGGCGCCATGAAGAGGCGGAGCGTCCCCACCGGGAAGAGGAGGCTGAGGAGCGAGCAGGCCAGCCCCAACGCGAAGGCCATGCGCGCCCCCAGCCAGAAGGAGCGACGGATGCGGGCGCGCCCGCCCGCGCCGTAGTTCACCGAGACGATGGGCTGGAGGGCCTGGGCCACGCCGTTGAAGAGCTGCTGGTAGAGCGCGGAGAGCGAGAGCATGACGCCCAGGATGGAGAGCGCGGCCACGCCGCCGTGGCGCATGGCCTGGTGGTTGGCCAGCGTGACGACGACGGCGACGGCGGCGTTGGGGAGGGCCGGCGCGAGACCCACGGCGCAGAGGCGGCGGATGGCCCGGCGCGGCCAGAGGCTCGGCGGGGCGAAGCGCAGCGTGCTCCGCCGACGGAAGAGGTAACCCACGAGCAGGACCGTCTGGAGGGCGCAACCCGCGGCGGTGGCGATGCCTGCGCCGGCCATGCCCGTGCCGATCTTGAAGGGGAAGACCAGCAGCCAGTCGCCGAGGATGTTGAGCACGCCGCCGGCGATGATGGCCATGAGCGCGTAGCCGGGGGCGCCGTCGTTGCGGACCAGGCACGCCATTGCCAACGAGAGCATCGCGCCCGGCCACGTGAGGACGACCCAGAAGCCGTATTCATCGGCCAGCCGGACAATCGTGTCGTCCGCGCCGCAGAGCCGCCAGAAGGCGTCACCCGCAAGCAGGACGGAGGCGGCGACGATGACGCCGACAATCACGCACAGGAGGAAGGAGAGCGTGAACCAGGCGTCGCCCTCACGGCGGTCGCCGCGCCCGCGGGCCGTGGCCAAGAGGATGGCGCCGCCCATGCCCAGGAGCGTGCCGAGGAAGGCCATCAGCCCGAAGCTGGGGACGAGAACGGCCGCGGCCGCCGCACCCGCGGGGCCCACGCCGTAACCGATGGCGATGGTGTCGACGATGCTGTAGACGGAGGTCACCGCCGCGCCGCCGAGCGCAGGCACGAGATACGTGCGCCAATGCCCGCGCAGAGGGCCATACAGCAAGGGGTCGCTTGGGCGATGAGGACGTTGTTTCTTCATGGACGCTCCCTTTATTTCCAAAAAATCCGCGGTATGATACACTCCTCCATTATGGCGGACTCAAGCAAAATCTTGAACAGGGCCCGGACGTTCACCATCGGCGACTTCTCCAAGCTCACCGGGGTCCACATCAATTCCTTGCTGTACTACGAGAAACTCGGCATCCTCAGACCCACGCGGGGCGACCGCCGGACCGGCTACCGCCACTACACGCAGACGCAGCTGCGCGTGGTTGAGGCCATCCAGCTCTGCGTTCGCGCGGGGCTCTCGCTGGAGGGGTTTCGCCACTTCCAGCAGGACGGCGGGGAGCGCCATATTCGTTACGACCGCCTCCTCGAAAGCGCGGCCGTGAGCCTCCGGCGCGCCATCCGCGACGCCACCGCCCTGTTGCGCGAGGTCCAGTCCGTGCAGGCCCTGCAACGTCAGGGCGAGGCCGTCGCCGCCGGCGGCGTCCACGAGGTCCGTGTCGCCGAGCACCGGTGCATCGTCCGGGCCGTCGCCCCCGGGGAGAACCCCGACGACGCCTACTTCGCCCTGCTCCGCGGCATGGGCAAGGCGCGGCTCCGCATGGGCTACGACAACGGCGCGCTCTTCATCCGGCGCAACGGCGTCGAGCGGCGTTACCTCTACGTCGACATCGCCGAGCCGTGGGAGGCGGGTCCCGTCGCGCCCCCTTGCCTGCGCCTGCCGGCCGCCCGCTGGCAGAGCCAAGCCGTGCAGGGTGCCATTCTTGAGCCCGACGCCGACCTGCCCGAGGGGGATTGCGTGGTGATGGAGCGCGACCTCTTCACGGGGGACTTCGCCATCGACCCGCCCCGGCTGGAGCGCCTCGTCTCGACCACCCTCCAGCGGCGCCTGCCCAAGTGGCTCACCGCCTGAGCGGCCCCGGGACTATCCGAGCAATTCCCGCTCCATCGCGTCGAGGACCTCGTAGCCTCGGCGCGTGGGGGCGTTGGCGCCGTCGAGCAGGCCGTGGGCGCGGAAGTCCGCGAGCAGGCGGGTCCAACGGTCGCGGCGCGGGGCGAGGAGGGGGAAACGGGCGAACGTGGCCTCCAGGTCGAGGCCCTCGGCCAGGCGCAACTCCGTGAGGGCGCGCTCCAGGGCGTCCTCCTCCGGCGTGAGGGTCTCCTCGTCGCCGTCGCCCGAGCGCCGCAGGAGGCCCAGCCGGCTGGCCGCGCCGCGCCCGAGCCCGAGGTAGTCGCCGCCGTGCCAGGTGTTGAGGTTGTGGCGGCATTCCCAGCCGGGGCGGGCGTAGTTGGAGGTCTCGTAACGGCGGAGCCCCGCGGCGGCGAGGGCGTCGGCGGCCTCGGCCACGGCGTCGCAGAGCAGGTCGGGGTCGGGCGGGGCCATCCCGGCGCGGCCCCAGGCGCTCCCGGGCTCGACGGAAAGGGCATAGACGGAGACGTGCGGCAGGCCGAGGGAGACGGTCCGGCGGAGGGTGCGCGTCCACTCCGCCGGGGAGACGCCGGGCAACCCCGCGATGAGGTCGATGCCCGTGTCCGGGACGGCCGCGCGGGCGGTCTCGATGGCCTCGAGGGCCTGGCGGGCGGTGTGGCGGCGGTTGCAACGGGCGAGCGTGGCGTCGTCGAAGGCCTGCACGCCGAGGCTCAGCCGGGTGACGCCGAGCGCGGCCAGGGTGCGCACGAGGGGCGCGGTCACGGCGGCGGGGTGGAGCTCGACGGTCCACTCCGCGCCGTCGGCGAGGGTAAAGAGGCCGGAGGCCCGGAGACGGGCGAAGCCGCGTTCGCCGAGGAGCGCGGGGGTGCCGCCGCCGCAGTAGAGGGAGTCCAAGGGGCCGACCGTGGGGAAGCCGCGGGCCGCGGCCTCGCGCAGGAGGGCGTCGACGTGCGTCGCGGGGTCGGCGGGGGGCGGGCCGGAGAGGAAGGCGCAGTAGGCGCACCGCCCCGTGCAGAAGGGGACGTGGAGGTAGAGGTGCCTCATGCCTCGGGCGCGGGGCCAAGGTCCTGGAGGCTGCGCAGTCCGAAGCGCTCGAGGAAGCTGGCGGTGGTGCCGTACAGGAAGGGGCGCCCCGGGAGCTCGCTGCGGCCGACGGCGCGGATGAGGTCGAGCTCCAGCAACGCCCGGACCGTGTGGTCCACCGAGACGCCGCGGACGGACTCGATCTCCGCGCGGCTGATGGGCTGGCGGTAGGCGATGACCGCGAGGGTCTCGAGCGCGGCGCGGGAGAGGCGCTGGGGCGGGGCGGCCTTGACGAGGGCGCGCACCCACGGCCCGGCGGCGGGGACGGTGCGGAAGGAGAAGCGCCCGCCCTCCTCGCAGAGGCGCAGGCCCAGGTCGTTGTGGGCGAGGGTCGCGGCGATGTCGGCGAGGTAGCCCCGGATCTGCGCGAGGGAGGCCCCGGCGAAGTCGGCGGCGGGGGTGCCTGGCTCGGCGCCTTGGGCGGCGGCCTGCAAGGCCTTGCGCAGGGCCTCGGGCGTGAGGGGCTCCTCGGCGGCGAAGAGCATCGCGCCGATGACGGCCTGCAGGCTGTCGGGCGGCGGGGGCGCGGGGTCGCTCATGCGCGCGTCCTCCGCATGAGGATGCGCAGGAGGGTGGCCTCGATGATGGCCCAGGGGTCCTGCGCGGTGGTGTCCACCAGCTTGAACCGCATCTCCACGGCGTAGTGGCGGCCCGCGCGCAACTCGTTGAGGGTGTAACGCTTGGCGGCCTCGACCTGCTTGCCCAGGAACCAGCCGTTGAGCCGCGCCAGGCGGGCGGGCAAGCGGTCGGCCGGCAACTCCCAGCGGTTGCCGGCGAGCCACCTCTGGTCGAGGGCGTCGCGCAGGGCGCAGAGGTCGTTGAGGGTGTTGAGCAAGCCGACGGCGGCGGGGAAGGCCGCGTTCTTGTCGGCGCGCAGCTGCTCCACGGTCTTCGCCGCGAGGATGGGGGAGCGCTGCAGAATGGCCTCGGCGAGGGCGAAGGGCTCGGCGCCGACCGCCGTGGAGGTGACGGCCTCGACGTCGGCCAGCGTGGCCTCGGCGCCGTCCTTGCCCAGGTAGTCGCGCAGCTTCCCGAGCTCGGAGACGATGGTGCGGCTGTCCGCGCCGACGCGCTGGGCGAAGGCCGCGCGCACGGCCGGCGCCATCTTGAGGCCGCTCTGCGGGAGCAGCTCCTCCAGGCGCGCCTGCGCCGCCTTCCCCTGTTGGTAGGACTTGACCTCCTCGCCGCAGACCGTTATCTTCCCGGTCTTCTCGACCCACTTGTAGAACTTCGAGACCTTGGCGCACGCGGCGGCGGTGACGATGAGGGTGTGGCCCTCGGGCAGGGGGGCCTTCTGCAGCCCCTCGAAGAAGGCGGCCGCGGCCTCTTTGGCCGCCTGGGCCTCGACCGCGCGCCCCTTCGCGCCGGGCAGGAAGTTCGCGTCGCGCAGCCAGACCACCTTGTTCCCGCCCAGGAAGCTGGCGGTGTAGAGCGCCTCGCCCGCACGGTCGATCGCCTGCAGGACGTCGTCGGCCTTGTCGCACGTGCCGTCGATGACCTCCAGGCCGAAGTCCCGGTCCTCCGGCGCGACGAGGGAATCGATGAGGCGCTTGGCCCCCTCGCTCTTCAGGTAGTCGTCGGGTCCGAGGAAGAGGTGGACCATCAGAGGATCTTCATGCGCGGCAGGTCCTGGATGTCGATGGTGCCCACCAGCTTGCCGGACGCGTCGACCACGGGCAGGTCGTCGAGCTTGTGGCTCTCGAAGATGTTGAGCACCTGGACGGCCAGGGCGTCGAGCGGGACGGAGACGGGGTGGCGGACCATGACCTCGGCGATGGGGCGGCCCATCGGGTCGCCGCCGGCGCCGGTCAGCAGGCGGCGCAGGTCGCCGTCGGTGAAGATGCCCAGCAACGTGCCGTCGGGCGCGGTGACGCAGGCGCAGCCGGACTTCGCCTCGGTCATGGCGAGCACGGCGTCGCGCACGGTGGCGCCCTCGCCGAGGGCCACCAGGCGGTCGCCCGTGCGCATGATGTCCTTCACGCGGAAGAGGAGGGCCCGGCCGATGGCGCCGGCGGGGTGCAGCAGCGCGAAGTTCTCCTTCTTGAAGCCGCGCGCCTCCAGCAGCACCATCGCCAGCGCGTCGCCCAGCGCCAGGGTGGCGGTGGTGGAGGTGGTGGGCGCCATGTTGAAGGGACACGCCTCGCGCCCGCAGTCGATCAGATAGACCCAATCGCTGTTCTTGGCCAGGGAGGAATCGGCCTTGCCGGTCATGCCGATGATCTTCACCCCGATGCGCCGCAGCGAGGGGATCAGGCGGATGACCTCGTCGGACTCGCCGGAGTAGCTGATGGCCAGCACGATGTCCGCGGCCGTGACCATGCCCAGGTCGCCGTGCATGGCCTGGACGGGGTTGAGCAGCATGGCGGTGGAGCCGGTGCTGGCCATGGTGGCGGCGATCTTCTCGCCCACGTGGATGTTCTTGCCGATGCCGGTGACGACGATCTTGCCGCCGCGGGCAAGGGTCGCGAGCATCGCCTCGACGATGTCGCAGAAGACGGGCCCGATGGCCGCGTCCGCCCGTCTCAGCCCCGCGATCTCCGTCTCGATCGTCTCGTGGGCGCGGGCCAACATCTCATCATGCGTCATGGGAAACCTCCTGGTTCTGGTCGGGTTGCGCCGCCGTGCGGCGCCGACTCTTCTTGGGATCTTCCGCGGGGCGCGGCGGCGGCACGTAGATGCCCTTGAGCACGTCCAGCACGCCGGCCTCGACCTCGGCGTAGCGGTCGCGCAGCTGCTTGCGGAGCGCGCGGCACTGGTGCGGCGCGGTCAGCGAGTCGGTCAGCACGGCCAGGCGCGCCAACAGGCGGTCGTCGATCACGTGCTCCACGCGGCAGGCCGTGGTGGAGGCCTCCTCCTCGGGCAACAGCAGCACGTCGCGCAGGAAGCGCCCCAGCGCCAAGTGGCGGCGGATGATGCGCAGCGCCTCGCGCTCGCCCCGCTCCGTCAGCGTCACGGGCCGGTTCGTGTCATAGTTGATGTAGCCATGCTCGCGAAGCACCCCCAGCGCGTTCGTCACCGAGGGCATCTTCACCCGCAGGCGCCGCGCGATGTCGCTGGTGTGCGCATGGCCGTGGGCGGTCTCGTCGATCGCCTCCTTGATCGCCTCCAGGTAGTCCTCAAGACTGGCCGTCAGGCGGAATGTCGCGTCTCTTTCCATGTCGCCACGTCCCTTTCTCCCACGCAGTATACCACAAACCGCGCCGTGTTGCCTTTTCCCGCGCGATGTGGCATACTAAAAGGGCTTTCCCAAAGTGGGGAGGCAAGCACATATTGAGAAGAAAGGACGTGCGTATGGCCATTCGCGCAATGATATTCATCGATGGTTGTTGGCTCTACAAAGGCCGTCAGGCGCTCTTCGACAAGCTCGGGGAGAAAGGGTTTGAGATTGACTACAAGCGGATCCCGGACATCATCGCCCAGGCCCTGGCCGAGATCAGCGGCCAAGAGGTCGACATCGTCCGCACCTGCTACTACGGCACCATCCCCGTCAACAAGGTCGGCTACAACCCCGCCAAGCAGAAAATCTTCTACGACTTCCTCGGCGACCAGTGCGGCTACGAGATGGACATCACCGAGATCGACTTCCGCAAGGAGCCCAACGCGATGCCCGACGCCAAGTGGGTCAACGCCAACCTCGCCTCCGAGATGACCTACTTCGCCACCGTCCCCGGCGCCTACGACGTCGCGGTTCTCGTCGGCGGCGACGCCGACTACGTCCCCGTCCTCCGCCGCGTCCGCCAGCTCGGCAAGCGCATCCAGCTCGTCGCCATGAACGCCGTCCGCGGCCACGCCATCTCCCACAAGACCCTCCTCACCGCCAAGGGCTGCTTCGACTTCCCCCACATGTTCATGGACGAGCACGCCGCCGAGTTCCGCCTCCGCCGCGAGGCCCAGCGCCGCGTCTGCATGAGCTGCGGCAAGGAAGAGGAGACCACCTGGGGCGGCGAAGAGTTCTACTGCGCCGACTGCCGCGCCAAGCGCGCCCGCCGCGTCCGTGTCTGCGACAACTGCGGCAAGGAAGAGGAGACCACCTGGGACAAGGACTTCTTCTACTGCTCCGAGTGCCGCGCCAAATACCGCGCCGCCGAGGCCGCCAAGCGCGGCAACCCCGCGCCCGCCGTCTCCGTCGCCGGCGAGACCGCCACCATGCGCGTCTCCCTCACCCCCACCGCCCGCACGGAATAAGCGGCGCGCATCCTCCCCAAAAGGGCGACGGTCCCCCGTCGCCCTTTTTTTGTGCCCCCATCCCGCCGCACCCCCCTTCCCCAAACCCTAAGGGGTCCGAGGCGAAACCCTAAGGGGTTTGGGTCAAAACCCTAAGGGTTTCGAGGCAAACCCTTAAGGGTCTCAGGCGGGACGGCCTCCGCCTCCCCCGACTTTCCTGGACGCCACGGAGGCCTTGCATCGGGCACGGCGGGGCGGAAAGTGTGGTACAATGCCCAGCATGAAGAAGGGACTCTTGTTGTTCGCGGGCGTGTTGTGCGCCTCCACGTTGCTTGCCGCCGGGACGGGCGGCGACTCGGCCAGCCTGACGCACCGCATGATGACGCTCGCCATCCAGCTGGGCATCATCCTCTTCGCGGCGCGGATGGGCAACATCCTCTTCACGTGGCTGAAGCTGCCCAGCGTGCTGGGCGAGCTGTGCGCGGGCATCGCCATCGGCCCCTACGCGCTGGGCGCGCTGTGGCCGGGGTGGGTCTTCCAGGTCTTCGAGATGGCGCCGGGCGTGGCCTCGCCGGTGGGCGTCTCGCCGGAGCTTTACGGGCTGTGCACGGTGGCCTCGATCGTCCTCCTCTTCCTGGTGGGCGCGGAGACCGACCTGAAGATGTTCATGCGCTACTCCGCCGTGGGCTCGCTGGTGGGCGTGGGCGGCGTCATCTTCTCGTACGTCGCCGGCGCGATGATCGCGCACTATATGCTGGGCATGGCGTGGACCGACCCCACCGCCATCCTCATGGGCGTGATGTGCACGGCCACCTCGGTCTCCATCACCGCGCGCATCCTCTCCGACAAGCGCAAGCTCGATTCGCAGGAGGGCGTGACCATCCTGGCCGGCGCGGTGATCGACGACGTGCTGGGCATCATCCTGCTGGCCATCGGCATGGGCCTCATCTCGGCGCAGGAGAGCGGCGCAAGCTTCTCGTGGGGGAGCATCCTGGGGATCACGGCGAAGTGCTTCGGCATCTGGCTGGGCGCGACCGTCCTGGGCATCGTGGTCTCGCGGCGGGTGGCGTGGTTGCTGCGCTTCTGCGGCTCGCACGGCGAGGTGGCCATCCTGACGCTGGGCGTGGCGTTGCTGGTGGGCGGGCTCTTCGAGCAGGCCAGCCTGGCGATGATCATCGGCGCCTACGTCACGGGCCTCTCCTTCTCGCGCACGGACATGGGCGTGATGATCCAGGAGAAGCTGCACGGCGTCTACCAGTTCCTCGTGCCGGTCTTCTTCGTGGTCATGGGCATGATGGTGAACGTCGGCGAGTTCGCGCAGGAGGGCGTCCTCGTCGCGGGCCTGGTCTACACCGCTGTGGCCGTACTGGCCAAGGTCGTCGGGTGCGGCCTGCCCACGCTCTTCTTCGGCTTCACGCCGGTGGGGGCGCTGCGCGTGGGCCTGGGCATGGTGCCGCGCGGCGAGGTGGCCCTCATCATCGCCGGCATCGCCGCCGCCCACGGCCATGTGGAGATCCTGGGCGTGGCCGTGCTGATGACAATGCTCACCACGCTGATCTCCCCCACCCTGCTGCTCGGCGCCTTCCGCATCAATGCCCCCGGCCACCGCAAGGCCGCCGAGGGCGACGGCCTGCCTGCGCTCACCTACTCCTTCCCCAACCACGCGATCACCAACGCCGTCATGGGCAACATCCTGCGGAACCTCTCCAAGGAAGGCTTCTTCACCCACCAGATCGACCCCGCGCAGGGGCTCTACCAGGCGCGGCGCGACGACACCACCATCAACGTCGTCTGCGGCGACCTCACCATCGTCTTCTCCGCCACGCCCGAGGCGCTCCCCTTCGTGCGTATCGTCATGGCCGAGTCCCTCGCGGAGTTCGAGGGCGTCCTCGATGCCCTGCGCAAGCCCATCTCCGAGAGCGCCCACATCGGCATCGCCGCCACCGACGTCCCCAAGCACGCCCAGCCCAAGGCGCCCGGCCGGCTGGACGTCCTCGCCCGCCACGTCCGCGAGGAGGCCATCGTCCCGCGCCTGCGGGCCACCGACCGCGACGGCATCATCCATGAGCTGATCCTGCGTCTGCGCGACCTCGGCGCGATCCACGACGTCGAGGCCGCCGAGGAGGAGGTCCTCCAGCGCGAGCGCGTCATGTCCACCGGCGTCGGCTTCGGCGTGGCCTGCCCCCACGCCCGCACCAACGCCGTCTCCTCCCTGGTCTGCGCCATCGGCGTCACCGAGCGGCCCGTCGACTTCTCCGACGACGAGGAAGGGCGTGCCTGCCGCATCGTCATCCTCACCCTTACGCCCGACACCGTCAACAGCCCCTACATGACCTTCATCACCGCCGTGCTCACCGCCCTGCGCGCCCCCGCCAAGCGCGAGGCCCTCCTCCAAGCCACGGACGCCGCCACCATCCGCAAGGCCCTCCTCACCCCATGACCCGCCGCGCCGCAGCCCTTGCCCTGGCCCTCCTGCCCGCCCTCGCACAGGCCTGGGCGCCGAAAAGCCGCGCGGCCTACGACGACATCGTCAGGGCCGAGCCCTTCGGCCCCATGGCCGCCGAGGTCTTCGGCGCCCAGGCCGACCCCGAGACGCCCATCGTGACCCAGGAGATGGTCGAGGAGGAGTCCAACAAGATCCAGCTCTGCGCCATGACCGTCACCCCCGACGGCCGCACCGCCGTGGGCCTCATCGACAACGGCGTCCAGCCCCCCGCCTACATCACCCTCTTCGACGGCGACGAAAGCAACGGCCTGGAGCTGCTGATCTCCGACCTTGACCGCGAGTTCGCCACCTTCCGCCGCGACGGCGTCACCTTCACCCTCGGCCTGGGGCTGGGCCTCATGGAGACCATCACGCCCGAGCTCCTGGCGCAACGCCAGGCCCAGGCGGAGGAGGAGGCCGCCGCCGAGGCCGAGCGCAAGCGAAAGTCCGCCAACTCCCTCGCCGAGCAGCTCATCGCCATGCAGCTCAGCCTCCCGCCCGACGTTGAGGCCCCGCCCCTGCCCATCCCGATCGGCGACGCCGCCGCCTTCACCCGCGAGTTCGACCCCGGCAAGGAGCGCGCCGCCCCCGAGACCGAGACCGAGGCCCTCATCCAGGCCGGCGTCGACGAGCTCAAGGAGGCCGTCGCCTCCGGCGAAAGCCCGCAGGACTACCTGAAGCGCCTCGTCGAGGCGCGGCAGAAAGAGGTGGAGCGCCAGAAGGCCGAGAAGCAGGCCGCCCAGGCGGCCCTCGACCAAGAGCTCGCCACGGGCGGACTCTCCGACGACGACGCGGCCTACCTCCGCCGCCGCACCAACATCGAGCTCATGAAGAAGGGCGTCGTCCCCCTCAACCCCGTCGACGACCTGACCGACGCCGAACGCGCCGAGATCGACGCCGCCCTCGCCGCGCCCGTCGAGTGAGGCCCCGCGCTCACCCGCGCCGCGGGCGCAGCAGCCGCGCCCCCAACAGCAACAGCCCCGACAGCGCGAGCGACCCCAGGAAGGCCGGCACCATCGCGTCCGCCGAGTGCCCGAGCGCCCCCACCCACGCATAAATCAGCGAGACCGCCGCGTTGCCCAGCAGGAGCGGCGGCGCCGCGCGCAGGGGCGCCATCCGCCCGATGCCCGCGAAGAGCGTCGAGGCCTCCGCCAGCACCGGCACCGTGCGCAACGCGATGAGGACGGGCGTGCCGTAGCGGCGCAGGAAGTCGCGCAGGAGCGCGTCCTCGCGCTCGCCGATGGCCCGCCGCGCCCAGCCCGAGCACAGCCACCCGAGCGCGTAGCCCAGCGCCGCGCTCACCGTCATCGCCCCGAAGGAGATCCAAAAGCCGCCCCACAGGCCGAAGAGCACCCCGCACAGCGTGCTCGCCAGGCTGCTCGGCACCGGCAGGACCACGTCGAAGGCGAGCAGGCCGAAGAGCACGCCGCCCATCACCCGCCGGGCCGTCCCCGCGGCCGGGTCGGCCAGCCGGCCGAACCACGCCTCGATCGGGCCCCCGAAGAGCGCGAACGGCACCAGGATCGCCGCGCCCACGCCAAGCAGCAGCCAAACCGTCTTGGGGACACGCCCCAGAAAAGCAAACACTCGTCTCATGGTTTCGCAAAGCTAACACACCGCGGCCAAAATGTCCAGCGGCGCCCCCCGTTTCACCCCCCGCGGGCAACATTGCTGTTGACAGAGGGGCCAGGGCTTTTCTATACTCTTGTCATCCTAGATGAAGGGAGCACGCAATGCCCAATATCACTATCCTCAACGGCGAAGAGATCGGGAAGACCTATTCGTGGACGTCCGACCAGATTCGGATCGGGCGCAACAGCGCCAATGATTTCGTCATCTCCAACGCCTCCGTCTCCGGCGAACACTGCATCATCGAGCGGTGCGAGGGCGGCTGGCGCGTGAAGGACCTGGACTCCACCAACGGGACACGCGTGAACGACCAGCGCATCACGATGGCGACGGTCCGCCGCAACGACGTGGTCACGCTGGGCGACATCGCCCTCTCCATCCGCGGCGACGACGTGCCCGAGGCCGAGCCCGGCCAGGTGGAGAGCGTGGATTCCATCCCGCGCACGACGATCGTGATGCGCCCGACGGTGACGCCGGCCAAGCCCGCCGAGGGCTTCGGCAAGAAGTCCGAGAGCAAGAAGATGCTGAACGTGCTCATCGGGGCCATCATCGCGCTCATCCTGGTGTTGGTGGTGTTGCTGGCGCTGAAGATGATGTGACGCCATGCGCCGCGCCGGCTTCACGCTGATCGAGCTGCTGATCGTGCTTGGCATCCTGGGGGTGATGGCGTTGGCCGTCATCCCCTCGTTTGGCGGGATGGGCTCCCTCAAGGTCTCGCTGGCCGCCAAGGACGCCCTGCGCCTGATGCGCTATGCGCGCAAGGTGGCCATCCAGACCCAGCAGCCCGTGACGGTCGCCTTCTCGCCGGGGCAGATCCGCGTCTCTGTGGACGGGGACGAACCCGCCGAGGACGGCGCGGAGGCGGAGGCCGCGCGCGAGCCCGAGGACGACAAGCCCAAGCAGCGCCGCGACAGCGACCGACTGGAAGAGACGGACCCGGAATCCTTCAACCTCACCCGCGCCTGCGAGGAGGTCGCCTTCGCCTTCGTGCAGTACGACGACAGCCTGGCCTCCGCGGAGAAGGGCCAGGATTTCCGCCGCCGCGTGGCCGGCCAGGACGACGAGGATGCGCGCAAGCAGGAGGGCGACTCCTTCACCGTCACCGTGCGCGCCAACGGCACCACCCGCCCCTTCACCATGCGCGTCTACGGCCGAGACGGCGACACGCCGGGCGACACCCTCTCCTTCGATTTCCTCTGCGCCGGCACCATCGCCGACGACTGACCCCATGAGCCGCGCGAAGACCTACGCCCCCCGTCTGGCCAAGACCGTCCACGGCGGCCTGCGCCCCCAGGGCGGCCGACGCGAGGCCTGGTGGCGGCGCGCCCTCCTCGCCTGGCTCGAGGGGCTCCACATGGGCGCGCGCCTGGGCCGTGGCCGCAACTACGCCCAGCAGGGCCAAATCCGCTCCCTCGCCGTCTCGCCGGGCCTCATCGAGGCCGAGGTGCAGGGCGCCGAGGCCACGCCCTACCACGTGCGCGTCCAGATGCCGCCGCTCGACGCGGAGGCCGTGTGGGCGCTCCTGCGCGCCCGGCCCATGCTCGCCGCGCAGCTCGCCGCCCACGCCCTGCCCCTGGCCTTCGGCGAGGCGTTGCGCCAGGCCGGCATGCCCCTGTTGCCCGAGGCCCGCGCCGACCTCGCCCTGCACTGCGACTGCAAGGACTGGGCCCGCCCCTGCAAGCACCTAGCCGCCGTCCTCTGCCTCTTCGCCGACGCCACCTCCGCCGACCCTGCCCTCCTGCTCCGCTTCCGCGGCCTTCTCTTCCCCGAACCCCCGGAGGCCCCCGGCCCGCGCGCCGTGCCCGAGGCCGAGCTCCTGCGCCTGCACCCCTCCGCAGACGGCGGCGCCGTCCCCCGACGCTTGGGCGCGCTCCCCTACTGGCGCGGCGAGGAACCCTTCACCAAGACCCTCGAGGGCGCCTACCGCCGCGCCCAGGCCAAGGCCCTCGCCGCCCAGGAGGACGCCGCCGACTTCCGTTTCCCGGAGGACTTTCCGCCCGCCTGACCCACACTTTCGCACAAAAACGCTTGACATCGCCCGCCTACGCGCCTACACTATCATACTATTCAGTTTCCCTCACCCGAGGGTCAAAGCAAGGAACGACATCATGGCAAAGATCAAATTCGCCGACGAGATTGAGAACATCACCACCCGCAAGGAGTTCCCCCTCACCAAGGCCCAGGAAGTCCTGAAAGACGAGGTCGTCGCCGTTCTCGGCTACGGCGTGCAAGGCCCCGCCCAATCCCTCAACATGCGCGACAACGGCATCAATGTGATCGTCGGCCAGCGCAAGAGCGACAAGAAGGGCAGCTCCTGGCAGCGTGCCATCCAGGACGGCTGGGTCCCCGGCAAGACCCTCTTCGAGATTGAGGAGGCCGCCGAGAAGGGCACCATCGTCATGATGCTCACCTCCGACGCCTCCATCAAGCCCGTCTTCAAGCAGATCAAGAGCCACCTCACCCCCGGCAAGGCGCTCTACTTCTCCCACGGCTTCGGCTGGCAGTACCGCGACCTCACTGGCGTCGAGGCCCCTGACGGCGTCGACGTCATCATGGTCGCCCCCAAGGGCTCGGGCACCAGCGTCCGCCGCAACTTCCTCGAGGGCGTCGGCATCAACAGCTCCTACGCCGTCGCCGTCGACGCCACCGGCCGTGCGCTCGACCGCACCCTTGCCCTCGGCATCGCCGTCGGCTCCGGTTACCTCTTCCCCACCACCTTCGAGCGTGAGGTCACCTCCGACCTCGTCGGCGAGCGCGGCACCCTGATGGGCTGCCTCCAGGGCATCCTCAACGCCCAGTACACCGTCCTGCGCAAGCACGGCCACAGCCCCTCCGAGGCCTTCAACGAGACCGTCGAGGAGCTCACCCAGTCCCTCATCCGCCTCGTCGACGAGAAGGGCATGGACTGGATGTACTCCAACTGCTCCGCCACCGCCCAGCATGGCGCCCTCAAGTGGGCCCCCGAGTTCGAGAAGGCCACCAAGCCCGTCTTCGAGAAGCTCTACAAGTCCGTCGCCGACATGACCGAGGCCAAGGCCGTCGTCCGCGACTGCGGCCGCAAGGACTACAAGGAGCGCCTGGAGGCCAAGCTCGCCAAGATTCGCAACAGCGAGATGTGGCGCGCCGGCCAGGCCGTCCGCTCCCTCCGTCCGCATGAGGGCGCCAAGGCCAACGCGGCCACCGCCGCCGGCGTCGGCGGCCGCGCCGCGAACTGAGGTCTCCCCCACCCCACAAAAAAGCCCCCGACTCCGGGGGCTTTTTTGTTGCCCCGCACCTTCGGCCCTCCCCAAGCGTGCCGGATCAGGCGAGGAGCAGCGTGGGCAGGTTGAAGGCGGCGTGGAGCGCGACGGCGGGCAGGAGGGCGCCCTGGCGGCGGACAAGCAGGCCAAGCCAGAGGCCGACGAAGAAGAGGGGGAGGCAAAAGGCGTTGGGGCCGTGGGCGAGGGCGAAGAGGACGGCGCACAGAAGCGGCGCGGCCCGACGCGGCAGGGCATCGGCCAACGCGCCACGGTAAAGAAGCTCCTCCGCGAGCGGCCCCAGCCCGCAGACGAAGGGCAGCAGGGCCACCTTCTGCAGGGGCGTGAGGGCGCCGACCAGACCCACGACGGTTTGGGTGGCCCCGCCCGCGGCGACGTCCGTGAGCGCCCAAGCCCCCGCGACCAGGCAGACGGCATGGCCGAGGAAGGGGAGCAACCCGAAACACGGCGCGTCCGGCGCGCGCCACGCGAAGACCCGACGCAGGCGGGCGCGGTCTCCGGCGAGGAGCCACGGGAGCGCGGGCAGGAAGAGGAGCGGCAGGCCGACGGCCTGGGAGAGAAGAAGCGCGGAGAAGGGGTCCGCCGGCGGCGGGGCGGGCGTCTGCGCGGGCAGGTTGGAGAGGCAGAAGAGCAGGGTGACGGCCAGCCCAAGCGCGAGGGTGAGGACGCGCAGGAGGGCTTGGCGAAGGTCAAGGTCGCGTGCCGTCATGTCACGGGCTGGCGAGGTCGGCCACGGTGAGGGCGTCCCAACCGGGCAACGAGAGGAGGTAACGGAGGAGAAGGGCGCAGGCGGCGGCGTCGTAGAGCGCGTCGTGCGGGGCGCGGCCGGGGATGAGCGCGTCGAGCGCGGGCCGAAGCCCGAGCGCGGGGATGAGCCGCTCCAGCGCGTGGCTGGGCAGGGAGGGGTAGGCCTGGCGGGAGAGGCGGAGCGTGTCGACCCAGAGGGGATAGCGCGTCAGGGGCGCGAGGCGGGTGAGGATGGTGCGCTCGGCGGCGATGTTGTGCGCCACGGGGACGGTCGCGGCAAGGAGCGGGTGGAGGCGCGCCCACACGTCGAGGGCCGCCGGCGCGGCGGCGATGGCGTCGCGGTGGGCACGGTGCTCGCCGGGCGCGTGGCGGGAGAAGGGGTAGTCCGCCGGGACGCGGAGGTAGGTGTCCAGCGCCGTCTCGACGCGACCGCCCTGGAGCGAGACGGCGCCGAGCTGCCAGGGCAGGGACTCAAAGCCCTTCACCACCCCGGTCGTCTCGAAGTCCAGGGCGGTGAAGGGCACGTCCCGCGCGGGGGTGTCCGGGGCGATCACTGGATTTCGCCGAGGGGGATGCGCTGGAAGTAATGGTAGTCACTCTGGCCCTCGTAGAGGACGCCCACGTAGTCCTGGCCGCGCTGGCGCATGGGGCAGAGCGTGGAGTAGCCGGCGCAAGCGCGGGGGTCATAGACGATGCCCTTGGACCAGGTCTTGCCGTTGTCGGTGGACTTGCGCAGGGTCATGGTGTCGCGCTTGCCGGAGTTGGGGTTGGAGAAGACGAGGGTGTCGCCGACGCGGAGCATGGCGGCCTGGCAGAGGTTGCCGGGCTGGCGGAGGGGCGAGGTCTCGACCTTCTGCCAGGTCTGCCCCAGGTCGGTGGTGCGGGCGGTGACGCGGGTCTTGGGGCCGCCGCCCTCGCGGGTGTTCAGCAACAGGGAGCCGTCGGCGAGCTGGACGACGGTGCTCTCGGAGCCGCCGAAGGGCGAGGCCTTGGAGGAGGTCCAGGTCTTGCCGTGGTCGGTGGAGTAGATGAGCGCGCCGTGGTGGGGGGCCCTGCCGTCGTTGCCCCAAATCTGGGCGGGGAAGACGAGGGTGCCGTCCTTCAGGGCGATGCCGGCGCCGGGGCCCTGGAAGATGCAGCCCCAGTCGGCGGTGTCGGGGTCATTCAGGCGCTTGGCCTCGGCGGTGATGTTGCGAGGCTCAGACCAGGTCTCGCCCTCGTCGTCGGAGTAGGCCACGAAGAGCTGACCGCACTGCGCGGGGTCGACGGTGCCGGTCTTGGACTTGAAGATGGGGTGGCCGGACTTGGGCGCGCGCAGGGCGATGACCCAGACGCGGTTGTTGGAGGGGTCGACGAGGATGGCCGGGTCGCCGATGCCGTTGCCGCCGGGCAGCCCCGCATAGTCGATGGCCGTGCGGATGGGGCTCCAGGTGTCGCCGCCGTCCTTGGACGTGCTGACGCCGACGGTGATGTCCGCGGGGAGGTCGCCGGCATGCTTGTAGCGGATGTCGAAGACGGCCACCAGCGTGCCCTTCGGCGTCATGACGATGCCGGGGATGCGGAAGTTCTTCGAGGCGCGGAGCTTGCCGTTGGGGAGGCGGCGGTCGACGATCTCCTGCGCGGGGCGGGTGACGACGCTCGCCACGCGGATGCGCTCGCCGTCGATGCGCAGGGGCCGGCCGACGGAGGCGGTGTCGGAGAGCTCGGCGTAGAGGCTGAAGGTGTTCTGCCCCTTCTTGACGGGGACGGTGAAGGTGGCCGCGTCGTTCTCCACGCGCGCGCACTCCGATTGCCCCAGCGAGAAGCAGACCACGTCGCTGGGGTTCGTGCCGCGGATGTCCAGGCGGAGCTTCTCGGCCTGCGCGTCCTGCGCGGCGGCGAAGGTGACCGTTGCGATGGGGACGTCCTTGCGGCCCTTGATGGCGGGCGCGCCCGTGGGCTTGACGGAGATGCCGGAGATGGCGGCCTGGGCGCAGGCGGCGCCGAAGAGCAAGGTAAGGAAGAATGCGTGCTTCATGGAGGCTCCTTTCGCGACTGTTGACCTTATTCTAGCACATCGCCCCAAGGAAAGAAAGGACACGCCCCGTTGCAAAAGCGTCCGGGAAACGCTGGGACACAGAGACCCACACGCCGCAGGGAAACCGCAGATTCCGCAGATGAGGGGCGTGCTGCCGCCGGACTGCCAGGGAAAACGGAAGAGCCACAAGGGATGGGCGCGGCAGAGAGGCCCGAACGGCCGAACGGCGAAGCGCCCAAGCCCTTGCGGCCTTTTGCGTCTTCGCGGGAAAACGCCGCCCGGCATGGCCCACGCGGCAAAAGGAACCCAACGGGTTCGTCGGAGTGTCCGACAAAGAATGTCAATAATTATAGCACACATTCATCCAGAACGCAAGCACAATTTCAAGGCCCCCGCAAAAAGGCCCTCCGGTTGGCTTGGCGCCCATTCACGCCGGCGCCGCCAAGTGCCTCGCTATACTTTAGCAAGATTCACAACTTCCCTTCCCGAACCTGCTCTACGATGATTTCCCAAAAATGTGCGGGCGGCATCAAGGCGTCCTCTTTTATTTCTATACTTTTCAACAATTTGGACAAGCTTTCAATATGTCTCACGGTAGGCTTTGCCCCTGCCAGTGATTCAACCGGGACGATGAACAATTCCCACTTCCAGCGTTCTGCCGGATTGTTGTTAAGCACCCGTACACGCGGTGTCATATCAACATAGCCCCCATAAACGGGCCTGCCGGGGAGATGCGATTGCACCAAGCCGACAAGCATATTCTCCTTGGACGCATACCAAATGATTGCACGCCCCATACGCGGGTCATACGAAAGCAGACTCACCCGAACATCGCCATATTTTACCCAGACCTCATCTTCTCTTGCCTCCTCAAACGAAGCCTCCTCACGCAATATCTCGGTGTAACCGATGGAGAGGTCCTTTAGAATGCGTCTCTCTTTCTGTTTTCCATTATTGGGAAGCACCAAGAAAAAATCAGCTCCGGAAATTCTTTCTTCGCGAGCGTCACGTCTCGCTCAAATTTCAACTTCATCTGTTGAGTCGCCTGAGGATGCCTGCCATAAAGGAGCAACAAGCGTTCTGCCAGAGAGAAATCCCTCGTTGCACAAGCATTGTATAAAGCCGCTTGGAATAAGAAATCCGGCCCAAAAACGGAAAAGGGGGATTCATCGAAAAACGAATCCAAATAATCCTCCGCGGAAAACATCTGCGCATATTTCTCAAAGGATCGCTCATAGTCTGGCGAATCCTTCAAGTGTTGCAATGCTTCCCACATCATCGCAGGCATATAATTATTGTACGCGATGGAGAATGCTTCCTCCGCTGGGCGTTCCGCGGAGAGTCTCAAACCAATCAGCATAGCCATCATGCAAAGTAGCAATTTCATTCCCGCACCCTCGTTTTATCGATCAAAATCTCTTCCCAGCCAGCGTCCGGAAAGGGGATTGTTGTGGCGGTAGTTGTAGTAGGCAAAGGCGAGGAGGACGCCGTGGTATTCAGAACGGATGTCGTGGTCGGTGACACGGGTGACGCTGGCGGTGCCACGCGCGGCAAATGCCGCCGTGCCAACCGTCAAGCCAAACACGGTCATCGCCATTTGCGTTCGTTTCCCCTATCGATGGCTTTAGTTTAGCCCATCCCACGACGACCCGTCAAGCGGCGCAATGGCATTCGGGGAAAGTCGGAGGCTTGGCCGCGCCCCCTTTTCCGCGAAGCCGTCGGGTTCGGCGATACGGCCTGTGAAAAAGGTATGGGTAATGGACTGTTTATGACCGTTGTTCACATTATAACCCGGACAAATTGTCAAAATGTGCCAATCTTAGAAGAATTGGCTTCCAAAACGCCTCACCAAGTGGCTCATCTCGGCATTTTTCAAGGATGAAGCGTCGTGCGTCATTTCTGATTCTCGAATCAGTCAGGCGTTCGAGAAGGTAAGGATTAGGATTATACCGCCAATGTGTTCCAAGATAAACCAACCACGCTGCCGCGGGATAAGAGTCAATGGACGAAAAGTGGCTTCGGAATACCTTGCGTAAAACAATTGGAGCCAAAATGGGAGTGCTTGGAGCGATTGGTGCTAGGAAACCGTCAAGCAGATCACAATCAACGGGGTAAATTGACTGGCCCCGTGCGTGAGGATCGTTTACGCGAAAAAGGCGAAACTCCGATAACGCGTCCCCAATAATTCGGACAAAGCATGATACACACAATCTCCAAAGTTTATCTCGTCCCAAAGCATGTCTGTTCTCGTCCATCCACCCCAACAAATTGTCCAAAACAGAACTCGCCCCATCTTGCCTTGTCTCAATATGGTTGACAGCAAGCGGAAGAAAATAAACACTCTCTTCATAGCATCCTGCAGGGCAATGACTCTGAAAAAGGCACAATAGTTCGTGACACCCTATCCTATTGTCCGGGATTGAGATGAGTCCATTCAACTCGTCCTTGGAAAAATCTTCATACGGGTCAGACAATAGCTTGGGGCGTGTATACAATTTGTCAATGGCCCTTTTTAAACGTTCGATTTTCTGCCACAGGGCGAAGTCAATCTCGCTCCGTTTTATGGTACACTTCTTCACGTCAGCCTCCTTGTCAAGGTTTGGGAAAGCCGTAATGGTACTGCAAGGGGCTGACTTTTTCATGTCCTTTTTCGGTTTGGCGCGCCGCCCCCCGGGGGGCGGAAGGGTGTCTCTTGTCTTCTTCATGTCTACTCCTTTGAGGTGCGCAAACACATTATTCACTTTCCACAACAGGGATGCACCGTAGACTTGTTCCTATCGGAAAACGCAGCGTTGGTTCCACGCGGCAAGGCGCCCCTTATCCGCCACCTCAAAGTGCTTCCAAGCAGATTCTTTTCCCCGATTCGCTTTCGGATGTCCGCCGGCCCGGAGGAGTTTATCCGCTCGTTTATGGATACCGACTGGGTCGTCGCCAACTCGTATCACGCCCTGATGTTCGCGTCCATCTTCAACAAGAACATTCGTTTGATTCGCTCGAAGACCTCTGGGATGGCGCGCTTCAACAAGTTCATGGAGCGGTATGTCCAAGGCCCCTTGTTCGCGGACACGATGGAGGAAGCGCTGG
>DVOR01000233.1 GCA_018713405.1 Candidatus Spyradenecus faecavium
AACTTCCGCTCGCCGTTCTCCCAGAACGTCACGATGTCGTCGCCCTGCGGCACGCTCTCGCGCACCACCCGCTTGAGCGCATTGGGCAACACCCCCGTGTCCACCCAGTAGCCGCCCTTGTCCTCGGTCTCGACCAGACGAATCCCACGCTCGCGAAGCAGGGCCTCGGCCGTGCTCCCCTTGGGCACGTACTGCGGGTCGGTCATCTTGATCTTGGCGTGCTTGTGGCTCTCGGGCACCGTCCCGCCGAGCGGCGATTTGCAAGTCAAATGCGCCAGGGTCTTAGGATAGAGCCGAAATAGCTTCATAGGCGGTGAGTCCTTTCAGGGAGACGGTTCGGGAAATACTGTTGGCGAGGTGTTGAACATCGGCGACCTCGCGGTGGCTGACGCGAGAGAAGTCGGTGCCCTTTTTCCACCAGAAGCGGATGATGCCGTTGTTTTGTTCAACGCTGCCTTTCTCGTAGGAGGAGTAGGCGTGGGTGTAGTAGACGGGAACACCCAGGATCTTCTCAAGCTTACGTTGGTCGAGAAACTCTTTTCCATTGTCGGTGGTTATGCTCTTTAGCGCGGGGAAGGTGCCCTCTGCAACGAGGCGCCGAAGAGCACGATTGACGGAGGTTTGCGTGAGCGATGGCAGGAGCCCCAGCACTGTGTAACGCGTTCGCCGGTCGATCAGAACGAGGAGACCTCCCTTGCCGGAGCGTCCCGATTCGATGCAGTCCATCTCCCAGTCGCCCATGCGCTCACGGTTGTTGATTTCAGCAGGACGCTCCTCGATGCTTCGGCGATTGGGCAACACTTTTCCGCGCTTTGGGATATGACGTCTTTTTGTCTTGCGCGGCCTGTAGCGGAGCCTCCCTTTTGGCAGGATAATCACCCCCTCTTTGAGGTGGTAGTAGACCGTGCGTTGGCTCGGGAGGTCTACCCACCCATCTCCTTCGAGACGATGGATGCAGGAGGCGACAGAAAGGCCTTTCTTGAGATCTTCGACCAGTTCGTCTGCGAACCTGTTGGTCACGACGCTTCGCGGGCCCTTATTGGCCTGTCGCTTGGAAGCCTCGCTTTGGCCCAACAAGGCGGAATACTCGGGATAAATCCAGCCGCCGTGTACCTTGTCCTTCAGGAGCACACCCGTGAAGCCACGCTGCAGTTCGCGCCTGACGCGATCCTCGCCAAGGCCGTAATGACGGGCGAAGGCTTTCATTGGCAAGGCCTTCTTACCGCGTTTGATGTTCTCATTCCACAAACGTTCCAAAGTCCGTCGTCCTTCCATCGTCCAATGTGTCCGGGGAAGCGGAAAAGTGCTAATATAGGGCACGTCAGCGTCCTTTCTAGATGAGGTTGTTTTACGTCCCTTCATCTTAGCAAGGACGTTGACTTTTTTCGCCCCTCTGGTGCGCCCCCCGGGGGGCGCACCAGAGGGCGTGCCACGCCCCTTCTTCCTCGGCGCATTACATTGTGCAACTTTCCTTGGCAGGGTGTGGATTGGGGGGATTTGACAGCGGGGGGAGGAGTTTGGTATTTTAAGCGGCATTTCGTTATCCGTATCAGACAGCGTTCGGAGGATTTAGCAATGGGAACAGGACGTACCCTCAACAAGAAGCCGGCCACGCGCCCGGTGAAGTCCGCTGGTGAGCGTCGCCGCCGCGACGCGGTGCAGCGCAAGCGTTTGGTGGCGATGGGCATCGATGAGGCCACGGTCGCCAAGCTGAACGCGGTGCAGGTGCGCGACTATCTGCGCACGCCCGAGAAGACCAAGGCGGCGTTCGCGAAGTAAGCGCGGGCCGCCCGGCGGCCATGCGCAGACGCAGGGCACATCCGCGGGGCGGGTGTGCCTTGGTTGTTTGAGGAGAGGCAGGATGCGTGACTTCCTGGAACGGTTGGCGGCGCGGCAACGCTTCGGCGTGCGCCCGGGCCTGGACACCATGCGGGCGCTGTGCGCGGCGTTGGGGAACCCGGAGCGTGAGCTCGCGGTCATCCACGTGGCCGGCACGAACGGCAAGGGGAGCGTCACGGCGATTTGCGAGGCGGCCCTGCGCACGATGGGCCTGCCGGTGGGGCGCTACACCTCGCCGCACCTGGTGCGCGTGAACGAGCGTTTCGTCCTCAACGGCCGCGAGGCCACGGACGAGGAGCTGGCCGCCGCGCTGGACGAGGTGGAGGCCGCCTGCGCCAAGGCGGGGCTGGAGCCGACCTTCTTCGAGGCGCTCACGGCGTGCGCGTTCGTGCTCTTCCGCCGGGCCGGCGTGCGCCTGGCCGTGCTGGAGGTGGGGATGGGGGGCCGCTGGGACGCGACGAACGTCATCGAGGCGCCGCTCGTCTCCGTCATCACCCACGTGGCGCTGGACCATTGCGAGATTTTGGGCGACACGCTCGAGGCCATCGCCGCCGAGAAGGCCGGTATCGTCAAGCCCGGGCGGCCGGTGGTCGTGGGGGCGATGGACCCGCGTGCGCGGGCCGTCGTCGCCGCGCGCGCGGCCGAGCTGGGCGCGCCCTTCCACGACGCGGCGGAGGAGATCCGCGTGGCGGTCAGCCGCCGCACGACCCACGGCCAGACGCTGACCTGCTCCAGCCCGTCGTGCGACTATCCCGCCGCGTTGACGCGCCTGGCCGGCAGCTACCAGGCCGAGAACGCGGCCACCGCGCTCTGCGCCCTCGAGCGGCTGGGCGAGCAGGGGCTCCCCGTGCCGCCCAAGGCCTTCGCCGAGGCGCTCCGCACCGTGTCGTGGCCCGGGCGGTGCCAGCTGCTCTCCGACTCGCCGCCCGTCTTCCTCGACGGCGGGCACAACCCCGACGCCCTGCGTGCCCTGCGCAAGGCGCTCCAGTCCATGCACATCCGCCGGCGCGTGGCGCTGGTGTGCGGCTTCTGCGCCGACAAGGCGGTGGACGCCGCGCTGAAGGAAATCACGCCGCTGGTCTCCGCCGCCTGGGCCGTGCCGATCGCCAACCCGCGCGGCTTGGCGCCGGAGGCCCTCGCCGAGAAGCTCCGCCGCGCGGGCGTCCCCACCGTCATCCCCGCGCGGAGCGTGGCCGAGGGGCTCGAGGCCGCGACCGACTGGGCGCAGGACAACCAGGGCACGGCCCTGGTCTGCGGCTCGCTCTTCCTGGTCGGCGAGGTGCTGGCCTTGGGCGAGGGCGACGACGCCATCGACCCCAGCGAGGGCCTGCGTGCGCCTTGACCCGCCCGTGAACAAGGACATCCGCTGGCTCTACGAGGACGCGCGGATGCTCGTGGTCGACAAGCCCGCCGACCTGCCCGTCCATTCCAGCGGGGCCTACCGACTCAACACGCTCGACCGGTTGCTGCGGCTCTACCGGCCCGCCGACACCATCCACCTGGTCTCCCGGCTGGACCGCGAGACGAGCGGCGTCCTGCTCGTGGCGAAGGACCCGGAGATGGCCGCCATCCTGGGCAAGGCCCCGAAGCGCAAGGTCTATCACGTGCTGGTGGAGGGGCGTTTCCCCGAGGGGCGGCTCTGCGCGGCCGGGCGCATCCGCCGCGTCAACGCCCCGCCCGTCTACACGCGGCGCATCCTGGAGGGCGCCACCCTCACGGACTTTTTGCCCGAGCTGCCCGCCGACCGCGGCGCGGCCACGTGGTTCGAGCGCATCGGCGACGGGCCGTGGGTGGGCACGAGCCTGCTGCGGGCGGAGCTGGTGACCGGCCGCACGCACCAAATCCGCGCCACGCTCCGCACGCTCGGCTTCCCGGTGATCGGCGACAAGGTGTACGGTCCCGACCCCGAGCTCTTCATCCGCTTCCGCGAAGGCCGCCTGACGGCAGACGACTGGGCCGCCCTGCGCCTGCCCAACCAAGCGCTCCGCGCGGTCTCCCTCACGGTCCTCGGTCGCACCTTCCGCACCGTCCGCCGCCCCTGGCCCGCGGAGTGATCACCCGCGCTTGGCGGTGGTGGGGAAGCCGAGGGCGGTGAGTTTGGCGCGGATGGCGGGGGTGGGGTGGAGGAGGGCGAGCTTGGTGGCGGGGAAGAGGCGGCGGAGGGGGTAGTCGCGGCGGAGGGCGTCGAAGCGGGCGCGGCGTTCGGTCTCGTCTGGGGAGTAGGCGGCGCGGAAGCGGGCGGTGTCGGCCTCGATGTCGCAGGCGGCGCGGACGGCCTCGCGGAGGATTTGGGCGTCGGTGCGGCCGGCGCAGTCGATCGTGAGCGCGGGGACGGGGGCGCGGGGGAAGCGCGGCACGGGGCCGGGGTCGACGCCGAGGAAGCCGCAGGCGGCTTGGTAGACGGCGAGGGTGCCGTTGGCGCGGCCCTCGAAGGCGTGGCCGGCGACATGGGGCGTGGCGAGCGCGGCGAGGCTGGCGAGCTCGGCGGGGTAGTCGGGCTCGCCTTCCCAGCAGTCGATGGCGGCGTCGGAGAGGAGGCCGGCCCCGAGCATGGTGGCGAC
Source organism: Candidatus Spyradenecus faecavium (assembly GCA_018713405.1). GTDB lineage: Bacteria > Verrucomicrobiota > Kiritimatiellia > RFP12 > DVOR01 > Spyradenecus > Spyradenecus faecavium. The sequence goes on from DVOR01000233.1 coordinate 4,401, forward strand.
GAGGGCGTCGTCGCAGATGGGGCCGCGGGCGAAGTTGAGGAGGACGGCGCCGGGCTTGAGGGCGCGGACGGCGGGGCCCGCGAAGAGGCCGCGCGTGCGGTAGGGGCCGTCCTCGTTGAGCGGGGTGTGGAGGGTGAGGACGTCGACCTGCGGGAGGAGGGCCTCGAAGGGGAGGAAGTCGCGGGCGCGGAAGTCGCCGTCGTCCTTGCGCGGGGGGTCGCAGCAGAGGGTCTTCATGCCGAGGGCCTCCTCGGCGAAGCGTTTGACGATGGAGCCGACGTGGCCGACGCCGACGATGCCGAGGGTGGCGCCGGCCCAGTCGCGGCCCTGGCGTTCGCCGATGGCGAGGAGCGCGGCGACGACGTAGTCCGCGACGCTCTCGGCGTTGCAGCCCGGGGCGGTCTCGACGCGGATGCCGAGGTCGCGGAGCGCGGGGAAGTCGATGTGGTCGGAGCCGGCGACGCCGCTGCCGACGAAGCGGACGGGGGTGCCCTCGAGGAGGGCGCGGGTGAGCCGGCAGGTGGAGCGGACGAAGAGGAGGTCGCAGTCGGCGAGGTCGTCGCGGGTGAGGCGGCGGCCGTCGACGGCGCGGGCCTTGCCGAGGCGCGGGAAGAGCTTGGCGCCAAGCTCCATGTTGCGGTCGTAGAGGATGGTCAGCGGTTTCACAGGAGTGCCTGGAGTTGTTCGGGGGTGACGGTGTAGCACTTGCCGCACATATGGCAGTAGATGTCGGTGGGGCGGCGTTCGGCGACCATGGCCAGGAGGTCGGCGCGGGGGAGGGTGCGGAGCATGGCCATCACCTTCTCGCCGGAGCAGCCGCACGCGAAGCGCACGGGGAGCGAGGCCACGACGGTGGCGGGGCCCAGCCCAAGGAGGCGCGCGAAGGCCTCGATGCCCTCGCCGGCGTCGAGCGCGTCCTGCACGGCGCCGCCGTCGAAGCGCTCGTCCACGCGGTCGTAGGCGCCGTCGTCGGCCTCGGGCAGGAGCTCGCAGAGCAGGGCGTGCGAGCACTCCACGTAGCCGATCTTGCTGGCGGCGGAGGCTTGGGCCAGGACGTTGCGGCCGAGGGCGGAGACGAAGCAGCCCTCGAGGATGTCGGTGACGGTGAGGCGGTCGTCGAAGTCGAGGTCGTAGTGCGATTCGTCCACGGCGCCCTTGGCGTCGGAGCGGACGACGGCGCAGTGGGCGGCGCGGCCCATGGCGCGGTCGAAGAGGGTCTCGTCGGCGTCGTCGCCGTCGTCGATGCCGGGGAGGACCTTCTGTCGGGTGTAGCCGCGGATGGCGAGGCCGGCGGCGTCGCGCGAGCATTCCAGCGTGGCCCCGCCGAGCGCGCCCTCGGGCAGGCGCACGCGCAGGGAGAGGCGTTGGCCGGGGGCCTCCAGGCGGTCGGCGCCCATGAGGGCCACCGAGCCGACGAGCTCGGCCTGGACGAGGCCGGCGATGGGGCCGCAGAGGTGGTTCCGCTCCAGGGTGCGGGCGGTGTCGGTGACGTTGGCGAGCAGGAGCCTGGCGTGGGCCTGCGGGCACTCCGCGATCAGGACGCGGTCCAGCGAGTTCACGATCATGCGTAGGTCTCCTCGGCCCATTCGTAGGGCTCGGTGAGGGTGCGCCCGAAGAGGGTCTCGAGCATGAAGCGCAGGACGCGCTCGCCGCCGAAGCGCGCGTGGTAGGCGGCGCGGCCCGCGGCGGCGACGGCGCGGCGCGCGTCGTCATGCGCCTGGAACCAGAGGAGCCGCTCCACCAGGTCGGGCACGTCGTGGAAGAAGAGGGCCTCCTTGTCGGAGAAGAAGCGTTGCATCTCGTCGCCGTCGTAGACCGCCGTGAGGATGCCCGAGCCCATGAGGTGGGCGATGCGGTCGGAGGAATACCACTTCATGCCGAAGTAGCGGTTGATGTTCAGCCCCATCTTCGCGCCCGCCAGCAGGTCGTCATAGGCCGCGCCGCCGACGACGGCCGGGCGCCCGCCCATGCCCACCAGCTCGAAGCGCAGGTCGGTTTGGCGCACGGCCTCGCCGAGGCGCGCGATGAAGTCCAGCCGCGGGTCGCCCTGGCGGGGCTGGCCGGCGTAGAAGAGGTCGCACGCGAAGTCCGCCGCCGGGCGGAGGCTGTTGTCGAGCGTCTCGAGGGCGGGGTCGGAGGGGTTGGGCATGTAGGCCACCACGTTCCGGCCCGTGACGAAGGGGCGCAGCCACTGTTCCCCCGCGGTGGTGGCGAAGAGCGCGTCGCAGCTCTCCATGCGCTCGCGCATCTGCGCCTGGGGGTGGGCGTCGCACATCGGGTCGACGTTGAAGTGGGCGATGCGCACGCCGGGGACGGCCTTGCGGATGGCCTCGAGCGTCGCGTTGCGGATGAAGTCGCAGTGGCCCAGCAGCACGGCGTCGGGACGGAAGTTCTTCGCCGTCTTGAGCAGGGCCTTGTTCACCAGCCGCTCGCCGAGCGCGCGGATGCCCAGCCCCATGTAGCGCGCCAGGTCGCGGTCCGAGAACTCGCACAGGCGATGGTTGCCGCGCACGGCCCCGCAGGCCAGGGCGCGCCCCGGCCCCATGCGCAGCTTGCCGTAGCGCCGGATGAGCAGGTTGTCCACCAAGAGAATCCGCATAGTCCCTCCTTACCCCACCTCGCCGAGTTTGACGGGATGCCGAGGCGGGTGCGCCGGCGAGGCCGTCAGGTTGTCCAACAACAGGTCCCGCCGCTTGGGCGCCGACCAATCGCGCCCCGTCCGCAGGATGGCGCGGTCCGCCGCGGCCTCGGGCCGGCCCTCCCCCTCCGCGAGCGGCCGCCCGAAGACAGGGATGCCCTCGCGCGAGAAGGCCACCCAGCTCGGCGCCCCCGCGTCCCACGCGCCGTGCCAGAGCGACGGGTGGCGGCGGAAGAAGTCCATCTCCCGCCCCGCCGCGTCCACCGCGCACGCGTACGCCACCGGGCGCGCCCGCACATAGGCCCCGATGTCGAAAAAGCCCTTCTCCCGCTGTTCGCGGAAGGCGTCGCACGGGTCGATGCCGTAGAGGTTCGCCCCGTTCCAGATGCCGTGCTGCGGGTCGATCAGCGGGTAATGCACGTTCATCACCACCCCGATCTCGAAATGGAGGTGCGCCCGCGCCAGCGGGAAATCCGGCGTGTGCCCCATGATCCCCAGCGGCGCGCCCGCCTCCACCGCCTGCCCCGCGCGGAGCCCCGCCTGGAAGCGGCGCAGGTGCGCGTAGAGCGTGTAGACCGTGCCGAAGCCCGGCGCCTCGTGCGTCAGCACCGCGTAGTTGCCGTAGAGCGAAGGGTTCGCCGCGTGTCGGTTCACGTAGGCCACGCGCCCCGCCGCCGCCGCGCGCACCACGTCCGTCGGGTCCTCGTCACGTCGCCACGGCTGCGCCGGCGCGATGTCGATGCCCTCATGGAAACGCGGCGAGCCGTCCGCGAACTTCCGCACGTTGCCGAACATCCCGCTCTCGGGCCGCCCCGTCCCCGTGTCCATGAAGACGCCCTTGCGCCGGGAACCGTCCAGGATCGGTTGCCCCGCCGTCGGCGGCGCCAACGTCAGCCCACCCGCCGCGGGCGCGCCCCAGCCCGGCCGGAGCGCCGCCGCCCCGCCGAGCAAACCCAAAAACATCCTCCGGCTGACCATTGCCTTCCATTATACCACACTCCCCGCTCCCCCACCGCCGGGAAGGACGCCTCGCAGTGGTGCCCGGGGAAAGTTTGGGGACACAGAGCCCCACAGAGGCAAACAGAGGCTCGCAGAGGCTTACACGACGTAGGGAAACCGCAGATTTCGCAGATTGGGGCAGATTTGGGGCGTGCTACCGCACGCAGGACGCAGGAGGGAGGGCTTGGAGGTTGGAAGGTTTGGAGGTTTGGTCGTCAGCCCCATCCGTCGCCCCGAAGGGGCGTTCCGTTCTCCGTTCTCTGTTCTCCGTTCTCCGGGGCGGCGCAGGCCGCCCCTCCCGAAACCCTTAAGGGTTTGCCTCGAAACCCTTAGGGTTTTGGGTCGAACCCCTTAGGGTTTCGCCTCCGACCCTTTAGGGTTTCGCGCTACGCCAACCAAGCCTCCAAGCCTCCAAACTCCCAAGCCGCCGCCCGCCCCCTTAGGGTTTCGCGGGGTGGGGTGGGGCGGGTCTGCAAAAGCGGATGGGGTTTGGTACAATGGTGGGCAACCAATTAGGAGAGCGCCATGCCGAAAATCGCCGTGTTGTTGCCGTGTTACAACGAATCGCTCACCATCGAGAAGGTGGTGAAGGACTTCCGCGCCCAGCTGCCCGACGCGGACATCTGGGTCTATGACAACAACAGCACCGACGGTTCGGGCGACCTGGCCCGCGCGGCGGGCGCGAAGGTGCGCCACGTGCGCCAGCAGGGCAAGGGCCACGTGGTGCGCAGGATGTTCCAGGAGGTCGAGGCCGACGTCTACGTGATGGTCGACGCCGACGACACCTATCCCGCCGACGAGGTGCAGAAGCTCATCCAGCCCATCGTGGACGGCGAGGCCGACATGGTCAACGGCGACCGCCTCTCCTCCACCTACATGACGGAGAACAAGCGCCCGGGGCACAACTTCGGCAACACGCTGGTCTGCACGCTCATCCGCGTGCTGTGGGGCCAGCGCGTGCACGACGTGATGACGGGCTACCGCGCCTTCTCGCGCCTCTTCGTGAAGTCCTGCCCCGTGCTGGCCAACGGCTTCGAGATCGAGACGGAGATGACGCTGCACACCATCGACAAGCGCATGAGCCTGGTGGAGGTGCCCGTGCAGTACCGCGACCGCCCGGCGGGGTCGTACTCCAAGCTGAACACGGTGAGCGACGGCTTCCGCGTGCTCTTCACCATCTTCAACCTCTTCCGTTTCTACCGCCCCGAGCTCTTCTTCGGCACGGTGGGCCTGGTGTTGCTGCTGATCGCGGCGGGGCTCTTCCTGCCCGTGCTCGTGGATTACTTCCAGACCGGGCTGGTGCCGCGCGTGCCCACGCAGATCTTCTCCGGCTTCGTGGCCATCGCCGGCCTGCTCTCCTTCGGCGTGGGCCTGATCTTGGGCGCGTGCAAGAAGCAGTCCGACCAGATGTTCGAGATCATCGTGTCCCAGGAGCGTGGGCGCGAAACCCTGAGGAGCTGAGATGGCCGACCCGGACCCCAAGCAAGACCCCACCCCCGAAGACGCCCAGAAAGCCCCCCGCCCCGACGCCCCCCGCCGCCCCGACGCGGCCGGGAAGGGCAAGCCTGACCCCAAGCGGCCGGAGGGCGAGGGGCCGAAGTGGAAGCGCCCCTTCATCGTGTGGGTGCTGCTGGGCGTCTTCCTGGTCTCGCTCTTCGGTATCTTCA
>DVOR01000234.1 GCA_018713405.1 Candidatus Spyradenecus faecavium
GCCACGACGACCGCGTCTGCGCCTACGCCGGGCTCCGTGCCCTCATGGACCTGCCCGCCGCGCCCCGCCGCACCGGCATGGTGCTGCTCTGCGACAAGGAGGAGATCGGCTCCGTCGGCGCCACGGGCATGGACTCCACCTTCTTCGAGAACTCCGTGGCCGAGCTGATCGCGCGGCAGGACACGCCCCGGCCCGAGTTGGCCGTGCGCCGCGCCCTCGAGGCCAGCCGCATGCTCTCGGCCGACGTCTGCGCCGCGAGCGACCCGCACTTCCCCTACGCCGACTCCACCGGCAACATGGCCAAGATGAACGCCGGCGGCTGCCTCATCAAGTACACCGGCGCCCGCGGCAAGAGCGGCGCCTCCGACGCCCGCGCCGAGTTCATCGCCGACCTCCGCCGCATCTTCGCCAAGGAGGGCGTGGTGTGGCAGGCCGGCGAGCTGGGCCGTTGCGAGAAGGGCGGCGGCGGCACCATCGCCCTCTACCTCGCCCGCTACGGGATGGACGTGGTCGACTTCGGCGTGCCGCTGTTCAACATGCACGCGCCGTGGGAGACCGCCTCCAAGCTCGACTGCTACATGACCTACCGCGCCTATCGCGCGTTCCTGGCCGACTGAGCCCAACCCGGGAGCCCCCATGCCCAAACGCCTGCTGCTGATCGACGACGACTCGAACATCCGCATGATGCTCGGCGACTTCCTCATGGGCGCCGGATACGAGGTCACCTGCGCCGAATCCGGCGAGGAGGCCCTTCGCCTGATGAGCGAGTCGCTCCCCGACCTCGCCATCCTCGATCTCGGCATGCCCGGCATGGGCGGCACCGGCTTCCTCGAGCGCGTCACCGACCGCTTGGGCCGCACCCGCGTGCCCATCCTGGTGCTGACGGCGCGCGGCGACATGGCCGAGTTTTTCGCCGACAAGCAGATCGCCGGCTTCGTCACCAAGCCCGCCGACCCCGACGAGCTGTTGGCCGAGGTGCAGCGCATCCTCTTCCAGGAGGGCTCCCTCCCGCGCGGCGACACGATGGTGGTGGGCGACGACGTCCGCCGCCTGGTCGTCCTCGCCGAGGCCAACCCCATCCGCGCCAACGCCCTGCGCGAGGCGCTGGGCAAGGCCGGCTTCTCCGTTGAGGTCGTCCGCACCGGGGCCGAGGCCGTCGAGGCCGTCATCGCCCGTCGCCCCGCCGGCCTCGTCCTCCCGCTTGACGCCGAGGGCCTCCCCGCCGACGGCGTGCTGGAGATCCTCCGCAAGTTGCCCGCCGGCCAGGAGCTTCCCGTGGTGGTCTACTCCGCCGAAGCCACCCCCGGGAAGTGGTCCTTCATCGACCCGCGCCGCGTGGCCAAGGTCACCGGCACCGACGGCGCCGACATCGCCCAGGCCGCCCTCACCGCCATCGTCTGAGGCCCTCCCGCCATGCGTTGCCCCAAGTGTGGCGCCGACAACGACCAGGTGGTCGATTCCCGCGCGAACCACGAGGGCAACACCATCCGCCGTCGCCGCAAGTGCCTCACCTGCGGCTTCCGCTACACCACCTACGAACGCTTCGAGCGGCACCTCCCGCGCGTCCTCAAGCGCGACGGCCGCACCGAGGCCTTCGACCGCGACAAGCTTGCGCGCGGCCTCTCCATCGCCTGCCAGAAGCGCCCCATCCCCGGCGGCGCCATCGACCGCCTGATCGAGGACGTGGTGGACGACGTCGAGGCCCTCAACGCCACCGAGGTGCCCTCCGCCAAGATCGGCTCGCTGGTCATGGAGCGCCTGCGCGCGCTCGACCCCGTGGCCTACGTCCGCTTCGCCTCGGTCTACTCCGCCTTCGACGAGCTGTCGCAGTTCATCGACCTCATCCGCGCCATCACCCCCGCGCCCCCCTCCAAGCGCCGCTCCCGCCGCGCCTGATTCCCTGCGTCCCGCGCGACGCAACCCGGCCCAAGGCGCCCGGGTGGGTTGACTTTGCCCCCGCGGGTTTGGGATGATGGTGGGGAGATCAATCCCAAGGAGACTTGACGCATGGACATGAGACGGGCGATGATTTTCGGCGGGCTGTGCTGCGCGGCCGGCGTGGCGCTTGCGGCGCACGGCTTCGGGAACGCCACGGCCCCCACGGGCCGCGAGTGGGAGCAGGAGCAAAACCTCTCCTATAACAAGGAGCCCGCGCGCGCCTGGGCCTTCAGCTTCACGGACCTCGATTCCGCCAAGCGGATCCTGCCGTGGTTCAGCGCGCGCTGGCGGAGCCTCGACAGCACGACGGAATGGAAGTTCAAGTGGAGCAAGGACCCTGCGTCGCGCCCCGTCGGCTTCCAGGACCCCGCCTATGACGTCTCCGGCTGGGAGACCATCGTGGTGCCCGCCTCCTGGCAGGCGATGGGCGCCGACCCCGAGCGCAAGCAAGGGTGGGGGACGGCCCTCTACTCCAACCAGCCCTATCCCTTCAAGCGCGACTGGCCCCACGTGATGGGCGAGCCCGACCCGCGCTTCACCAACCACGACGCCCGCAACCCCGTGGGCTCCTACCGCCGCACCTTCACCGTGCCGGCGGATTGGGCCGACGAGGAGGTCTACCTGCGCTTCGACGGCGTGGACTCCTTCTTCTACCTTTGGGTCAACGGCCGCTACGTCGGCTTCTCCAAGGACTCGCGCGACGCGGCGGAGTTCCGCGTCACGCCCTATCTCGTCCCCGGCGACAACGTCGTCGCGCTGGAGGTCTACCGCTACAGCGACGGCTCCTACCTCGAGTGCCAGGACATGACGCGCCTCTCCGGCATCTTCCGCACCGTCCAGCTCTACGCCGTGCCGAAGCTCCACGTGCGCGACTTCTTCGCCACCACCGAGCCCCTTGACTGGAGCCGCATGGATGGCCGCTGGGAGCTCACCGTCGACGTCGACCTCGAGAACCTGAACGCCCCCGACGCGCCCGCCGCCGCCACCCTCTCCGCCACGGTCTACGACGCCGCCGGCCAGGCCGTCGCCCCCGTCACGCCCGCCGACCCGCCCTACGACGGCATCGCCTCCAAGGCCGTCGACCTCATCGGCCAGCGCCACTGGAAGACCGGCCTGCGCCTGCGCTTCGATTCCCCGCGCCTCTGGTCCGCCGAGACGCCCAACCTCTACACCCTCGTCCTGGAGCTGCGCGACGCGCAGGGCCGCCTGATCGAGGCCGTCCCCTCCACCCTCGGCTTCCGCAAGGTCGAGGTCGCCGCCCGCAAGGGCCAGGCCGAGAAGCGCTTTTGGGTCAACGGCCAGAAGGTCAAGCTCAAAGGCGTCAACCGCCACGAGGCCGACCCCTGGACCGGCCACTTCGTCAGCAACGAGACGATGGAAAAGGAGGTCCGCCTCATGAAGGCGGCCAACATCAACCACGTGCGCTGCTCCCACTATCCCGCCGCCCCCTACTTCTACTACCTCTGCGACAAGTGGGGCATCTACGTGCAGGACGAGGCCAACATCGAGAGTCACGGCTACTACTACGGCAAGGAGTCCCTCTCCCATCCCGTCGAGTGGCTTGACGCCCACGTCGACCGCATCATGGCGATGGTGGAGACGAACAAGAACCACCCCTCCGTCGTCATTTGGTCCCTCGGCAACGAGGCCGGCCCCGGCCGCAACTTCGCCATCGCCGAGCGCACCATCAAGGCCCGCGACTTCACCCGCCCCACCCACTACGAGCGCAACAACGCGATCGTCGACATGGGCTCCAACCAGTATCCCTCCGTCGGCTGGGTGGAGTGGAAGGCCCAGCAGACCCGCGACGACCGGCCCTTCTACATCTCCGAGTACGCCCACAACATGATGAACGCCTTGGGCAACTTCATCGACTACCAGCGCGCCATCGAGAGCAGCGACGTCATCCTCGGCGGCGCCATCTGGGACTGGGTCGACCAGGCCCTGTGGTACGACTCGCCCAAGAGCGGCAAGCGCATCCTCGCCTACGGCGGCGACTGGGGTGACTGGCCCAACTCCGGGCAGTTCGTCTGCAACGGCACCCTCCTCCCCGGCCACCGTCCCGAGCCCGGCTACCACGAGGTCGCCTACGTCTACCAGAACATCGAGACCACCCTCGACGGCGCCCAGCTCGCCATCCGCAACAAGAACTACTTCCGCGCCCTCGACTACGTGGAGGCCCGCTGGACGCTCCTGAAGAACGGCGAGCCCACCGAGCAGACCGGCACACTCGACCTCTCCGGCATCGCCCCGCAGACCGTCAAGACCCTGCGCCTCCCCGTCCGCGTCCCCCGCACGCTCGACGGCTACGACCTGCGCGTGGACTACCGCTTGCGCCAGGCCGAGGGCCCGCTTGAGGCCGGCGCCGTCGTCGCCACCGAGACCCTCGCCCTCCAGGCCCCCGCGCCCCTGCCCATCGAGGCCCAAGGCACCCTTTCCGCCGACGTCGGCGAGGACGGCTCGGCCACCGTCGCCGGCGAGGGCTTCACCGTCTCCATCGGCCCCGACGGCCTCCTCCGCCAGTACACCCTCGCCGGCAAGGACCTCCTCCGAGAGCCCATGAAGGTCGACGCCTTCCGCTGCCCCTCCTCCAATGAGGTCGGCAAGGGCGGCGAGTGGGCCATGCAGGGCCTCCGCGACCTCGTCCCCGTTGCCGGCGGCATCACCCGGGTCGGCAACGCCGAGGACGGCTCCATCCTCGTCGAGGCCTCCGTCACCGTCCGTGGCCGCCAGCTCGAGCGCCTCCGCGACTTTGACAACGGCGCCACCGACCGCACCTTCTTCGAGAAGTTGGCCCAGCCCGTCACCGAGCGCAACACCCACTTCGTCGTCAACGCCCGGTGGCGCGTCTACCCCGACGGCACCGTCACCCTGCAGTCCGTCCTCCTCCCCCGCGGCCGCGCCATCGAGCTGGGCCGCCTCGGCTACAGCCTGTGCCTGAACGATGCCGACCGCACCGTCACCTACTATGGCCGCGGCCCTTGGGAGAACTACCCCGACCGCAAGGCCGGCGCGCCCATCGCCAAGTACACCCGTACGGTCAAGGACATGGTCGAGGGCTACCCCCGCCCCAACGACATGGGTAACCGCGAGGATGTCTACGCCCTCTCCGTCGTCGACGCGCAGGGCAGCGGCCTCGTCGTCTCCGCCCTCAACGGCGACCGCTTCGCCTTCTCGGCCCTGCCCCACACCGCCACCGAGCTCGCCGAGACCCGCCACGTCGCCGAACTCCCCGCCAGCGACAAGACGGTCCTCACCCTCCTGGCCGTCAACCGCGGCCTCGGCGGCGCCAGCTGCGGCCCCGGCCCCCTCGACCGCGACATCCCCCGCGCCAACAAGCCCTACCACCTGAACCTCGCCTTCCGCCCCGCCGGCGCGCCCCTCCTCCCCGTCCGCGAGGCCAAGGCCACGCTCGATGAGACCATGCCGCCCCCGCCCGAGACCTTCACCGCCATCGCCTGCACCTCCCAGGAGCCCGGCAGCGAAGGCGCCAAAGTCTGCGACGGCGACCTCGGCACCTTCTGGCACAGCCAGTACGGCGTCACCCTCGGCAAGTATCCCCACAGCGTCACCCTCGACCTCAACAAGCCCCGTGACCTCAAGGGCATCGTCGCCTACGCCCGCCAGGACGGCGGCGTGAACGGCCGCATCAAGGACTGCCGCGTCGAGGTCTCCGGTGACAACAAGACCTGGGTCGTCGTCGCCGAGACCACCCTCAAGGACACCGCCGACCCGCAGGAGGTCCGCTTCGCCGCCCCCGCCAAGGGCGTCCGCTACCTCCGCTTCACCGGCCTCAGCGAGCAGCGCGGGCAGGAGTTCGCCTCCCTTGCCGAGCTCTCGCTCATCGAGTGACCTTTCTCCTCACCCATCCCGGGCGTATGGATGCTTCCATGCGCCCTTTTTTGCGCCCACGCCCCTTTTCGCGTCCTTCGCGGCAAAAGGCTTCCCCGCCAAACCCTAAGGGGTCCGAGGCGAAACCCTAAGGGGTTCGACCCAAAACCCTAAGGGTTTCGAGGCAAACCCTCAAGGGTTTCGGAAAAAGAGGTGGACTTATGCAGAATCGGCCAGTTGGCGCCGGGGCTCGGCAGGGTGGGGGCGGATGTGCTAGAATGGGGCCGTTATGGTGAAATCGATGACGGGTTTTGGGCGGGGCGAGGCCACGGGCGCGGGCTTCGCCGTGACGGTCGAGCTGTCGACCGTCAACCGCAAACAGTTCGACGCCACGCTCTGGTTGCCGAAGGAATGGCTGAGCTTCGAGGCGCGGCTGCAGGCCTTGTTGCGCACGGGCATCGCCCGCGGTGCGCTGAAGGGGTCGGCCAACGTCCGCCCCCTTTCCGACGCGGACGCCGCGGCGGCGCTGGAGGCCCGTTTCAGGACGGTCTGCGCGGCGGCGCGGCGGCTGGGGCTCCAGGGCGAGCCGACGGTCTCCGACCTCGCGGCGCTGGCCTCCGCCGAGGCCGAGCCCGCGCCCCCGGAGCCGACCGACGCGGTGTGGGAGACGGTGGCCGCCGCCGCCCGCGCCGCGCTCGCCCAGGTCTGCGCGATGCGCGAGGCCGAGGGCGCCCGCATCGCCGCGGACCTGCGTGGGCGCCTCGAGGGCCTGCGCGCCCTCCACGCCCAGATCGCGGCCCTCGCGCCTGCCATGCCGACGGCCTGGCGCGAGGCGCTCCGCCGCCGCCTGGCCGAGCTGTTGCCCGAGGGCGTGGCCTTGGACGCCGGGACGCTGGAGCGTGAGGTCGCGCTCTTCGCCGACCGTTGCGACATCTCCGAGGAGCTGACGCGCCTGGCCTCCCACTTCGTCCATGCCGAGCGGTTGCTGTCGGGCGAGGAGCCCTGCGGCAGGCCGTTGGACTTTCTCTGTCAGGAGCTGAACCGCGAGGCGAACACGATCGGCTCGAAGTGCGCGGGCACCGAGATCCCGCGCCTCGTCATCGCCTTCAAGACCCTCCTGGAAACCTTCCGCGAACAGGTGCAGAACCTTGAGTGACCCCGTGACGGTTGTGGAGCTGACCCCGGCCGACCTCCTGGCCGAGGGCTTCCACGCGCGACTGAACCGCGCGGCGCTCGACCACGCGCCGCTCGTCCTGCTGGTGCGCAACGACGGCTTCGCGGCGGGCGTGCCCCTGCCCCTGGCCTTCGCGAACCCCTGCCTGGTGGACCTGGCGCCGTGCTACCGCATCCGCGGGGCCCGCGTCGTCCCGGAGGCGTTGGAGGCGACGTTGGCGCGGGCGCGGGAGGTTTGCGCCGCGGGGCATGGACCCTTCTTGATTGAGCTGTTGGTGGGGCGCCCGACGCCCCCGAAAGGATGACGCGATGGAGACCCCGATCAACCTCTTTACGCTCCCGCCCGGCCGCGTGCACATCATGGGCATCTGCGGCGTGGGCGCCGCCGGCATCGCTTGGATGCTCCACCTGCGCGGGTGGGCCGTCTCGGGGTGCGACCGCCACGTCCCGCCCACGCTTGGCCGCTTCTTCGCCCGCAACGGCATCACCGTCCGCCAGAACCACGACCCCGCCCACCTCTCCGAGTGCGACGTGCTCGTCCACAGCGCGGCCATCCGGCCCGACGAGCCGGAGCTGACCCTGGCCAAGGCCGGCGGCATCCCCGTCCTCTCGCGCGGCGAGTGCCTGGCCGGCTGGGTCAGCGGCCTGCGTTCCGTCGCCGTTTGCGGCACGCACGGCAAGACGACCTCCGCCTGTTTCGCCACGCGCCTCCTCCAATGCGTGGGCCGCAACCCGCTCTGGTGCCTGGGCGGCTACACCCCCCGCCTGCTCACCAACGCCGGCCCCCGCCACGGCTCCTTGGCCGGCAAGCTCCCGCCCGACCAAATCGCCGTCGCCGAGGCCGACGAGAGCGACGGCACCCTGGCCTACGAGCACCCCGCCGTCACCCTCATCACCAACATCGAGCTCGACCACCTGGACCACTTCACCTCGGCCGACGAGCTGGAACGCTGCTTCGCCGCCGTCGTCGACAACACCCGCGAGGGCGTCGCCGTCTGCGCCGACTCCCCCTGGGCCATGCGCGTGGCCGCGCGTTACGGCGGCCCCATCCTCTCCTACGGCCACTCCCCCGACGCCCAGCTCCGCGCCGAGAACCTCCGCTGCACCGCCGAGGAATCGCGCTTCACCCTCTTCCACGGCGCCGCCCGCCTGGGCGAGGTCACCCTCCCCATCCCCGGCCGCCACAACGTCTCCAACGCCCTCGGCGCCATGGCCGCCTGCATGCTCCTGGGCGTGGAGGCCCCCGCCCTCCTCGACGCCCTACCGCAGGCCTGCGCAGAGTTGCCCAAGCGCCGCTTCCAGTGGCTCACCTCGCAGGAGGCCCCCGTGCGCGTGGTGGTCGACTACGCCCACCATCCCACCGAGATCCAGGCGATGCTCTCCATCGCCCGCCTCCAGAAGCCCACGCGCCTGCGCCTGGTCTTCCAGCCCCACCGCTACTCCCGCACCCGCAAGCTCCTCCCCGAGTTCGTCCCCGCCTTCGACGGCGTCGACGAGCTCATCCTCATGCCGGTCTACGCCGCCAGCGAGGACCGCTCCGCCGGCTGCGAGAGCGACGCGCTCTACGCCGCCATCCGCGCGCACGACCCCGCGCTCCGCATCCTCCTCGCCCGCGACGCCGACGAGGTCACCCACTACCTCCTCAAGACCGCCAGCCCCGGCGACCTCATCCTCGTCGTCGGCGCCGGCGACGTCGAGCGCATCGGCTACGCCCTGCGCGACGCCCTCCCGACCCCCGGCGCCGCGCCCGCCGTCCAGACGCCCCGCGACCTCCTCGAGCCCATCCTCCACGACGCCGTCGAGTTCCGCGCCGACGAGCCCCTCGCCAAGCACACCCTCTATCGCGTCGGCGGCGTGGCCGACCTCCTGGCCTTGCCCCGCGACGTCCCCGCGCTCTCCGCCCTCCGCCTCCTCTGCACCCGCCGCGGCGTGCCCATCCGCTTCCACGGCGGCGGCTCGGACACCTGGTTCTCCGACCTTGGCCTTCGGGGCGTCCTCTGCCTGCTCCGCGGCCCCGCCTTCGAGGGCTACGACCGCGCGGGCGACGAGGTCACCGTCGGCGCCGGCCTCATGGGCCCCGCCCTCCTCGCCCGCCTCGAGGCCGACGGCCTCAGCGGCCTGGAGTTCATGCAGGGCATCCCCGGCACCGTCGGCGGCTGGGTCCGCATGAATGCCGGCGCCCACGGCCACGCCATCTGGGAACGCGTCGTCGGCGTGCGTGCCGTCCTCGCCGACGGCCAGCTCCGCCATATTCCCGCCCAGGCCGTCCTCGCCGGCTATCGCTCCGTCCGCGGCCTCGACGGCCTGGCCGTCATCGCCGTCACCCTCCGCTTGGACCCGGCCACCCCCGAGGCCGTCCGCGAGCGTCGCGCTGCCTTCGCCGCCAAGCGCACCGACCTCGCGGGGCTCCGTTGCTGCGGCTCCCTCTTCCGCAACCCGCCCGCCGAGCCCGCCGGCGCCATCCTCGACCGCCTCGGCGCCAAGCAGTGGCGCGTCGGCGGCGCCTTCGTCGCGCCCCAGCACGCCAACGTCCTCGCCGCCGGCGAAGGCTGCACCGCCTCCGACCTCCTGGCCCTCATGCAACGGATGCGCGACGCCGTCTCCGCCGCCGTCGGCGCCGCCCCCCTCCCCGAGGTCCAGGGTTTCTGACCCTTTCCCGCCGGCACCTTGGGATGACAACAGGCGGCACGGTGTGTTATAATGAGGGCATTCCAACCCCACGTGAGGAATCCGACATGACCGTTGAGCATTTTGACGAACAGGCCTTCGAGGCCGCCACCGCCTCCGGCGTCGCCTTGGTCGACTTCTGGGCCACTTGGTGCGGCCCCTGCAAGATGCAGGGCGCGATCCTCGACAAGATGGAGCTCCCCGCCGACCTCGCCGGCAAGGTGCGCGTCGGCAAGGTGGACATCGACCAAGTGCCGTCCCTGGCCGTCAAGTTCCAGGTACAGACCATTCCCACCCTCATCCTCTTCAAGGACGGCCAGCCCATCGATCGCATGGTCGGCGTCACCCGCGCCGACGTCCTCGTCGAGAAGCTCAGCCAGGCCGCGCTGTGAAGGCCGCGCTCCTTCTGACCTTCGCCCTGTTGGCCGCCGCGCCGAGCCTGGCCCAACGCGCCGTGGCCCAGCAGCAGCAGGCCCTCCGCGAGCTTCAGCTCTCCGTCCAGCGCCTCGCCGCGCGCATCGACGCCGTCGAGCAACGGCAGACCGCCCTCGCGGGGCGCCTGGCCGCCATCGAGCGCGGCGCCGGCGATTCCGACCTGGCCACCAAGGACGAGGTCGCCGCCCTGCGCGCCGACCTCTCCGCCCTCCGCTCCTCGCAGGAGGCGATGCGCGGCGAGATCGTCAGCGACCTCTCCGGGCGCATGGCCGCCCTCTCCGAGCGCCAGGCCAAGGCCGCGGAGGCCGCCGCCAAGGCCGCCGCCGCGCAGTCCCGCGGCTCCGGCTACAGCCATGTCGTCGAGGCCGGGCAGACCCTCTCGGCCATCGGCGAGGCCTACGGCGTCTCCGTCCGCGCCATCATGCGCGCCAACAAGATTTCCGACCCCACCAAACTCCAGGTCGGGCAGAAACTCTTCATCCCCGACCCCTGAGGACAGGAGGGGCGAGGCGGTTCAGGCCGCCCCGCCCCCTTTTTTTGTGCCGCGTTCCACCCCGTACGTTAGGATTCCGTTAGCAGGAGATTGGCATGGACACCCTTCTGGCCGCCATCGAACAGTTTACCGTCATCGGGGGCGCAGGCGTCGCCGCCGTCGTGGCCTGCCTCATCGGCGGGTTGGGCATCTTCCTGCTGGGGATGCAACAGATCTCCGAGGGCCTGCAGGGCGTGGCCGGGCCGCGCATGCGCAAGCTCGTGGCCGCGGCCACCACCAACCGCTTCGCGGGCGTGGCCACCGGCACGGTGGTCACCGCCATCATCCAGAGCTCCTCGGTCACCACCGTCATGGTGGTGGGCATGGTCACCAGCGGCATCATGACGTTGCTGCAGGCCATCAACGTGATCATCGGCGCGAACATCGGCACCACCGTCACCGCCTGGCTCGTGGCGGTCTTCCCGAAGGTGGGCATCACGGCCATCATGTCGGTCATCGGCGTGGCGGCCATCCTCTACCTCTTCGCCACGCGCGAGCGCTGGAAGTTCGTGGGCCTCATCCTTCTGGGCCTGGGCCTCATCTTCTTCGGCCTCGAGCTCATGAGCGGCGCCCTCGCGCCCATCTCGGAATCGCAGGGCATGATGGACGCGATGGCCCTCTTCTCCGCCACCGCGCCCGACGGCGGCTTCGCCGTCTGGGGCATGGTCAAGTGCATCCTGGTGGGCGCCGTCGCCACGGCCATCGTGCAGAGCTCCTCCGCCACCACGGGCATCGCCATCATCCTCGTCGCCGAGGGCTCCATCGACTTCTACACCGCCGCGTGCCTGGTGCTGGGCATGAACATCGGCACCACCGTCACGGCCTGGTTGGCCGCCCTCAACGCCCCCACCAACGCCCGCCGCGCCGCCCTCGCCCACTCCCTCTTCAACGTCATCGGCGTCCTCATCATGGCGCCGCTCTTCCCCTTGGCCATCCCCGCCGCCGTCCGCTTCTTCCACATCGACACGATGGGGCCCGAGCAGCTCACCTTCGCCGTCGCCGGCGTCCATACCGCCTTCAATCTCATCAACACCTGCGTCTTCCTCCCCTTCACCCGCGCCTTCGCTTGGCTCATCGAGCGCATCATCCCCGACCCGAAGGTCCGCGAACTCCCGCGCCTGGCCCTGCTCAACCCCCTCAAGGTCGCCCCCGTCGTCGCCGTCGAGCAGGCCCGCAAGGAGGTCGAGCACATGGCCGACCGCTGCGCCCAGCTCCTGGCCGACTTCCGCAACGTCCTCGCCGGCAAGACCAACGACGAGCTGGAGAACGACATCTTCCACCGCGAGGAGGAGCTCGACGTCATCCAGCACGAGGTCTCCGCCTTCCTCGGCCAGATCATGTCCACCAACCTCCCCGCGGACGTCGCCTACCGCTCGCGCATGCTCCTGCGCGTCGCCGACGAGTACGAGTCCGTCTCCGACGAGGTCGCCGCCCTGCTCAAGCAGCTCATCCGCATGCGCCGCGGCAAGATGAAGCTCTCCGACCGCGGCCGCCAGGCCCTCCTCGGCCTCCACGACCTCTGCGCCACCTTCGCCGCCACCGTCTCCGAGGCCTTCCGCCAAGGCAAGGCCCACGCCGCCGACGTTCTCGCCGACATGTACCCCGACGCCGCCGGCATCTCCGCCCGCGTCAAGGAAATCCGCAAGGACCAGATGGCCCGCCTGGCCGAGCACGACCCGACCCTCGACCCGCTCTGCGTCGTCATCGTCCTCGACGTCCTCAACATCTACCGCCGCCTCAAGGAAGATTGCCTCAACATCGGCGAGGCCATGCTCGACGAGGCCCGCTGACCGACTCCTCTCCCTTTCCTCCAAGCCGCCCCATCCCGGGGCGGCTTTTTTTGTGCCCTCCGCCCTCCGCCGCGCACGCCGGGAGGGGACAAAAAAAGCCCCGGCACGAGGCCGGGGCTTTTTGGCTTGGGGAAACGCGCCGCTTACTTGTTGAGGGCGGCGGTGATCTCCTCGAGCTTGGCGGTGAGCTCGGCGGGGATGCGGTCGCCGAACTTCTCCCAGGACTCCTTGACGCCGGCGACTTCCTTCTTCCAGCCCTCGACGTCGACGGTGAGCAACTCGTGGAGCGTCTCAGGGGTCGTCTCGCAGCCGGTCAGGTCGATGGCGTCGTCGGTGGGCATGATGCCGATGGGGGTGTCCTTGGTCTTGGCGGTGCCCTCGATGGCCTCGCACGCCCACTTGAGGACGCGGGAGTTGTCGCCGAAGCCGGGCCACATGAAGTGACCGTCGGCGTCCTTGCGGAACCAGTTCACGAAGAAGATCTTCGGGAGCTTGTCGGCGGCGATCTTCTTGCCCATCTCCAGCCAGTGGCCGAAGTAGTCGGCCATGTTGTAGCCGCAGAAGGGCAGCATGGCCATCGGGTCACGGCGGACCTGACCGATCTGGTCGGAGATGACGGCGGCGGTGACCTCGGAGCCGGCGGCGGAACCCATGTAGACGCCGTGGGCCCAGTCCTTGGCCATGTTCACCAGCGGGATGGTGGAGGGGCGGCGGCCGCCGAAGAGGATGGCGGTGACGGGCACGCCGTTGGGATCCTCCCACTCCTTGGCGATCACGGGGCACTGGACGGCAGGCGCCGTGAAGCGGGAGTTCGGGTGGGCGGCCTTGATGGGCTCGCCGGTGCCGTCAGGGCTGGCGACCATCTTGTTGGGCTTCTCCTTGGAGGCGTAGCAGTCGTTGCCCTTCCAGTCGATGCCGTGGGCAGGGGCGGGGACGCCCATGTCTTCCCACCACACGTCGCCGTCGTCGGTCAGCACCACGTTGGTGAAGATGGTGTTCTTCTCGCAGGCGTGCAGGGCGTTGGGGTTGGAGATCTTGGAGGTGCCGGGGGCGACGCCGAAGAAGCCGTTCTCGGGGTTGATGGCGTAGAGCGCGCCGTCCTTGCCCACATGCATCCAGGCGATGTCGTCGCCGCAGGTCTCGACCTTCCAGCCGGGGAGCGTCGGCAGCATCATGGCCAGGTTGGTCTTGCCGCAGGCGGAGGGGAAGGCCGCCGTGATGAAGTAGCTCTTGCCCTCGGGGCTGGTGAGCTTCAGGATGAGCATGTGCTCGGCCATCCAACCTTCCTTGCGGGCCAGGGCGGAGGCGATGCGCAGCGCGAAGCACTTCTTGCCGAGGAGGGCGTTGCCGCCGTAACCGGAACCGAAGGACCAGATGGCCTCCTCGCCGGGGTCGGTGAACTGGGTGATGTACTTCTTCTCCATCGGGGCGCAGGGCCAGGCCACATCCTTCTGGCCGGGCTCAAGCGGCGCGCCCACGGAGTGATAGCACTTGACGTACTCGGCGCCCTTGTTGATCAGGTCGAGCGCCGCGTCGCCCATGCGGGTCATGATGCGCATGTTGCAGACGACGTACGGGGAGTCCGTGAGCTCGACGCCCAGCTTGGAAAGGGGCGAGCCGATGGGGCCCATCGAGAAGGGGATGACATAGAGCGTGCGGCCCTTCATGCAGCCGGCGTAGAGATCCCACATGATCTTCTTCATCTCGGTGGGGTCCATCCAGTTGTTGGTGGGGCCGGCGTTGCTCTGGTCCTTGCAGCAGATGTAGGTGCGCTTCTCGACGCGCGCCACGTCGCTCTCATGGGAGCGGACGAGGTAGCAGCCGGGGCGCTTCTCTTCGTTCAGCTTCACCCAGGCGCCGCGGGCGACCTCGGCGGCGGCCAGGCGGTCAAACTCTTCCTGCGTGCCGTCGCAGACGACGATGTTCTCGGGGGTCGTGTGCTCGGCGAATTCCTTCACCCACGCCTTCAGCTCAGGGTTGGTGATTTTCTCAAGGGCTTTGCAGCAGCAGCTCATCATGCTTCTCCGTTGCGTTGGTTTGCCTTGGGGGCTTGGCCGCGCACCCGCGCTTCCGCCTACCGAGGCTTAAAAACGCTTTCTATTGTACCGCACCCTGGCCGCCCGCGCAAGTTTTTTGCGCAGACACCCACAAACCTGACGACGGTGGCTGTCATCCTCAGAGGGGGGCCGCATAAGGGGGCGATTCTGCATAAGTCCATATCTTTTTACGAAACCCTTAAGGGTCTGGGGTGAAACCCTTAGGGTTTTGGGTCGAACCCCTTAGGGTTTCGGGGCGGACCCTTTAGGGTTTGGGGGGCGAACGAGGGGGGTGGGGTGTGGTATCATATGGGCACATTCCCTGAATAGGAGAGCGGCACATGGATCTGTCCTTCTTCACTGAGCACCGCGACGCCATCATTTTGGCGTTGGACCTTTTCGGCACGGCGGTCTTCGCCGTCACCGGCGCGTTGCGTGGGTGGCGCAGCCGGCTGGATTTCTTCGGGGTGATCGTGCTGGCGTGCGCGGTGGGCATCGGGGGTGGGCTGATGCGCGACGCGCTCATCGGGGCGACGCCGGCGGCGGCCTTCCAGGACAGCCGCTATCTGATCATCTGCGCGTTGGTGGGCGGGATTTCCTTCTATGTGGCGCCGCGGTTGGGGGACCGATGGAACGTGATTCCCGTGCTCGACGCGTTGGGGCTGGGGGTTTTCACAGCGATCGGGTGCGAGAAGGCGGCGGCCTATGGCTGCCAGTGGGTGGCGGTGGCGCTGTGCGGCGTGATGACGGCGGTGGGCGGTGGCGTGATCCGCGATGTGCTGGCGATGCGTGTGCCGGCGGTGTTGCGGAGCGACTTCTACGCGACGGCCTCGTTGCTCGGGGGCGGGCTTTTCCTGGCGATGCGGCGGTGGATGCCGGACTCTGACCTGGCCTATTTCTGGCGCTTCCTGGCGGTTTCGGCCTTCGTGTTGTTGGTGCGGCTGATCGCGATGCGCTTCAAGTTCCGCCTGCCGGAAGCGCACACCGTGCCGGCGCGGCAACGGTGGCACCTGAAGTACCCTCGGCTGAAGTTGCCGAAGGAGTGAGCGAAGGGCCTCCGGCGGGGGTGGCGTTTTTCCGCGAAGACGCAAAGAGCCGCAAGGGCTTGGGCCCTTGCGGCTCTTTCGTCTCCCTGACAGTCTTGTCTGGGGTCAGCGGGCGCGGAGCGCCTCGGCCTCCGCGACGGTGTGGCCGCGCAGGGTGGGGTGGCGCAGGGTCTGGGCGTAGTCCCGGAGGAGGTCGAGAAGGTGCGTGCGCGTGGCGTTGTCCAAGACGACGCGGTATTGATCCTCGAGGAATTCGATGGCTTCCACGGGGTCATCCGGGTTGTCGAAATCAATCGCGAGGGTCTCCCAGAGGAGGCCTTCCCCGAAGTCGACCAGGAGGTCCGGGTCGGCGCGTACGGCGTCGACGGCATCGAGGAGTCGGGCCTCTGCCTTGAGGTCCTCGCACCAGGGGCGCAGGCCGACGGCCTCCGTGCGGTCGCAGTAGCCGGCGATGGCCTCCTTTGTCGGCAGGAAGTAGGGTAGGCCTTCCTCGACAGTCTCCAAGCGGTCGCGGACGTCCAGACTCCAGCCGAGGCCGGTGTAGTTCTTCTTGTCGGCGAGGTAGGGGACGCCGTCGAGATGGCAGAGGGCGAAGCTGAAGGTGTGGCTGTGCTGGATGACGCGGAGGAGGTCGTGGAGGCGCGTTTCGGTGAGGAGGCCGGGGTGGTCGCGCTCGATCAGTTCCCAGATTGTCCGCAGGGGGGCGACGGCATAGAGCGTGACGCAGGCGGCGCAGTAGCGGGTCAGGGTCAGCGACAGGTCGAAGTCGGCGCCGGTTTTGCTGAAGGCGGCGGCGAACGTCCGGGGCTCCCAGTCCTGGGGGAGGCACTCCTCGGGGTCCTCCGGCGGGGGCTCCAGGAGGCGGTCGATCGCGGGCTGCGCCTCGGCCCGGGTGTGGCCCTTGAAGGGGGCGTGGCGGATGGCCCCGCAAAAGTCGCACAGAAGCCGGTTCAGGGCCTCCATCTCGTCGGCCGAGAGCGAGGCGTGGGCGAACCCTTGCAGGTAGGGATCCTTGAAGACGTTGCCCGCGTTGAGCTCCGTGTAGAGGCGCAGGTGCGCCAAGAAGTAGGCGACGGCCTCGGCGCGCGGCAGGCTCTCGGTGCACGGGCCCAGCGGGAGGGTTTCGTCCATCAGGCGGGCGGCGAGGCGTTCGCCCTCGGGGGTCGGCTCCACGTGGCGGGGGTCGGCGTAGGCGAGGAAGTCGTCCTTGGGCAGGCGGACGAAGGGGAGGTCGATGCCTCCGTAGCGGGCCATCCCGTCTGCGAGGGCGTCGCCGTCCGCGTAGAAGAGGGCGCCGCTGACGATGTAGCGGTCGCGCACGGTGGAGACCATGCGGTCGCCCCAGATTTCCTCCGCGCCGAGGACGTAGAAGATGGGGTGGAGTTCGAAGGTCTCGCGCAGGTCGTGGCGCGCCACCTTGGCGAAGGCGTAGAAGGCCTTCTCGGAGACGACACCGGGGAAGAGGTCCTCGAAGATGGGGAGGAAGTCCTTCAGGGCGATGACGCCGTAGAGGTTGGCGGCGGCGCGGAAGGCGCGCAGGAGGAGGGCCTCGGTGGGGGCGTCGACGGGGATCTTGCGGTAGAGGCGCTCCAAGCGGCGGTCGGTGTAGCACTCGGGCTCCTCGAAGTCGCCCAGGTCGTCCCAATCGGCCTGCGGGGCTTCGTCGCGGTCGGGGGCTTGCATCAGGTAGTCGGGGGAATCGTCGTTCATGGTGGGCTCCTTGCGGGAGGCGGGGAAGGGTGGGTCAGCGGTGGCGGAGGGCCAGGCGGAGGACGAGGCGGACGGCCTCCCAGGCGATGGCGAGGGACATCTTGGACTGGCCTGCGACGCGGTCGGCGAAGACGATGGGGATCTCGCGGACGCGGAAGCCGGCGCGCCAGGCGTGGTAGGTGGTCTCGACCTGGAAGGCGTAGCCCTCGGCGGCGAGGGGGCCTTGGAGGATGGCCGCGAGGGCCTCGCGGCGGAAGCACTTGTAGCCGGCGGTGGGGTCCATCACCGGCAGGCGGGTGAGGAGGCGGACGTAGAGGCCGGCGCCGTAGCTGAGGAAGAGGCGGCGGAGGGGCCAGTTGAGGACGCGCACGCCGCCCTGGCTGTAGCGC
>DVOR01000235.1 GCA_018713405.1 Candidatus Spyradenecus faecavium
CTGGGTCAACTGGTCCGCACAGTTCATCCCACCCCACGTGATGAAGCGCATCTCCCAAACCCCAATCGGACGCCTCCTCTACGGCCAACAAACCGTCGGATACTGGACCAGCGTCGGCGCCAAAATCGCACGCATCATTCAGAACATGGACTTCGAAGGCACCCTCCGCCAAGCCCAAGAGGCACGCCTCGCCGGAAACACCGACAAAGCCGAAGCCCTCGAATACTGCGCCACCATGGCCCGCCACGCCCTCGAAGACGGCGTCCTCCTCACCTACAACCAACAGCTCGCCGACGACTACCTCAAAGGCGGACTCCAAAGACTCTTCGACAAATACCACCTCAAGTACGACGACGACCGCCGCCACCTCCCAATCCCCGCCAAAATCGCCAAACGCACCCAAGACTACCGCGACACCCTCCGCCAACGCCTCCAACGCGCCAACGCCATCACAGACCCCAAAAAGCGCATGGCAGCCCTCGCCGCCGTCGCCGCATCCCCCCTCGCCGACCTCTACAGAACCGCCCTCTGGGAACCCTCCGGCTTCCTCTCCGAATACCAATCCATGATGGTCAAGCTCGCCGGCTGGGCCTACCTCCACCACGAATCCGCCGCCGGCACCCTCCCCCCTCTCCCCACCGACCCCACCGGCAACACAGCATCACAAGGGGCCACGCCCGTCGCCCGTCAGGGCGCTCCGTTCTCCGTTCTCCGTTCTCCGTTCTCCGGAGGTGGCGAAGCCGCCTCCTCCGGCGCCTACGACGCCGCCCGCCGCCGCCAAATCGCACTCTACGCCGCCGACCGCGCCGGAGACCCCAACTTCGCCAACAAAGGCATCCTCCTCGGACAGCTCGAAGCCTTCTTCACCGGCTTCCTCAACGCCCGCATGAAAGGCCTCTCCAGAACCGCCGCACGCTTCAAAGAGGCCCCCGGCGAATTCTCCCTCAAAGCGCTCGCCTCCCTCGGCCACTCCCTCGCCCAAACCGTCATCATCGGCGGCTACGCCACCAAAATCCTCCGCGACCTCCTCTTCGACGGACAAGAGCCCGACGAAGACCAACAAAACACCGCCGGCGGAATCCTCTACAACAACGTCAAATGGATGCAAGACGCCCTCAAAAACGTCTCCCCCTACACCCGCCTCAACTACGTCGTCAATCCCCGGGTGTCAAACGAGACTTCTCGTCTTGGCGGGAAAGTGTGGGGGAGTAAACCCTTAAGGTTTCGGAAAAAGATGTGGACTTATGCAGAATCGGGCCCTTGGGAGGAGTGGATTCTGAAGTTTGGGAGTTGGGGTGGTTGGGGCGGTGGGCGGTGCCGTGGGGTGGGGATTGTGTTATACTACCGTCATGAACTGGATGAAGCGACGGTATGTGAAGAAGGCGTTGCTGCTGGGGTTTCTGGCGGTGGCCGGGATGTTGGCGGGGGAGGTCTTCCAAATCCTGCACAGGGAGTCGGCGGTGGACCTCCTGCATGAGCTGAAGGCTGAGCAGGTGATGTCGCAGACGATGGAGGTGAACGGTCAGACGGTGGTGGCGGACGTGTGGCGTCTGCCGGCGACGTCGAGCGCGGACCCGTTGCGCAAGGCGGGGGAGCGTCTGTTGGTGGTGGGGAAGACGGTCTATCTCTTCCATGAGGACGTGCGGCCGATGATGGGCTCGTGCACGTGGCCGGAGGATTTGCCGGCGTGGGACTTCGCGCCGGATTACGTGGTGGACGCGGGGACGGCGCGCTTTGTGAGCGGCGTCTCGACGGAGGCGCCCGCGGCGTTGATGGGGGCGTTGGCCGAGCGGGCCGCGGCGCAGGGGTGGGAGCCGCTGGGCGGGGGCGTCTGGCGGCGCGGGCAGGAAACGCTCCTGGCGCACGCGGCGGAGTCGCGTCGCGGCACGGAGGCGGTGATGGTCATCCAAAGGAACCCGAGGCAATGAAGCAGAAAATCATCCTGGCGGCGTCGGTGGTCGTGGGCCTTTTGGCGGCCTTCCTGACGCGGACGTACATCGCCTCGCGCGAGCGCGCGGTGGACGAGGAGCTGGCGCGGCTGACGCAACGTTTCCGCAAGGTGGACGTGGTGGTGACGACGAAGGACCTGGCGCCGGGCGCGACGTTGACGACCGAGGACCTGCGCGTGATGGCGGTGCCCGAGAACGCGTTGAGCGCGCAGACCATCCTGGCGACGCCGAACATCGGCACGCGCCTGGCGGGGCGGACGCTCGCGATGCGGGTGGAGGCGCGCCGGCCGCTGCAGTGGAGCGAGATCGAGGGCGGCTCGCCGGAGGCCGTGGGGCTGGCGGCCCAGGTGAAGCGCAACATGCGCGCCATCTCCGTGTCGGTGAACGGCGCGGCGAGCGTGAGCAACATGGTGCGCCCGGCGGACCACGTGGACGTGCTGGGGACCTTTTCGCTGCCGAGCAAGACGATGCCGGGCGCGACGGAGACGGTGACGTTGACGCTCCTGCAGGATGTGCTGGTGCTGGCCACGGGCCGGCAGACGGCGCAGTCGCTCACCGAGGGCGGGAACTATTCGCTGGTGACGCTGGAGGTCTCGCCGCACGAGGCGGAGGTGCTGACCTTCGCCGAGCAGATGCGCGGGCGTCTGACGCTGACCCTGCGCAACCCGTCGGACCCGAACTACGAGCGCGAGCTGAGGCAGGTGGACTTCAGCCAGATCAGGTCTGAGCTGGAGTCGCTCAACGAGACGCGCCAGCGGAACCTGGGCAAGCGGAGCCGGTGAGGGCGCCATGGATTACCTGATCACGTTGGCCATCCCTGGGCAGCCCGTGCGGCAGATCCCGATGCCGTGCGGGGCGTACGTCATCGGCCGCGGGTCGTCGTGTGCGCTCCGCATCGAGGACGCGAGCGTGAGCGAGCTGCACGCGAAGCTGATCCTGACGCCGGGCGACGCGTGGGTGGAGGATTTGGGGTCGTCCAATGGGACGGTGGTCAATTCGCAGGTCATCGCGGACGCCACGCGGCTGACGCCCGAGGCCATCGTCTCCATCGGCTCGACCGTCTTCCGCGTGCAGCCGCGCACGGTGGCCCCCGCCGCCACCGCACCGACGCCGCCACCGTCTGCATCCGAACCCGCGCCCGCGCCTGCGCCGGAGCCGCCCCCGCCGCCCCCGCAGGACGACCGCCGGGTGGAGTTGCGCACGCAGGTGAAGGAGCAACTCCACACCGAGCTGGTCAAACGGCTGGACCTGAAGCGCCTGGCCACGAGCGAGATCTCTGCCGAGGAGCTGGGGTGCCGCGTGCGCGAGACCCTGCGGGCCATCCTCGCGGAGGTGACGGCGCGCGGGGCGTTGCCGCAGGGCCTCGACCCCGACGGCCTGGTGGAGGAGATTTACAACGAGTCGGTGCGCCTGGGCCCCGTGGAGCGTTTCCTGGCCGACGACTCCGTGACGGAGATCATGATCAACGGCCCGCGGCACGTCTACGTGGAGCGGCGCGGCAAGCTGGAGCTGACCGACCAGACCTTCATGGACGAGGCCAGCGTCATGGCCGTCATCGAGCGCATCGTCGCCCCCTTGGGCCGACGCATCGACGAGAGCCAGCCCTACGTGGACGCCCGCCTGCCCGACGGCTCGCGCGTCAATGCAATCATCCCGCCGCTCTCGCTCATCGGCCCGTGCGTGACCATCCGAAAGTTCGCCAAACGCGTGCTGACGGCGGAAGACTTCGTGCGCATCGGCACGTGGACGCCCGCCATCGCCGACTTCCTGAGCGTGTGCGTCCGCCTGCGCAAGAACATCATCGTGGCCGGCGGCACGGGCTCGGGCAAGACCACCCTCCTGAACGTCCTCTCCGGCTTCATCCCGCACAGCGACCGCATCCTTACCATTGAGGACGCGGCGGAATTGCGCCTGAACCAGCCGCATGTGGTGCGCCTGGAGGCGCGCCCACCGAACATCGAGGGCAAGGGTGCCGTCACCATCCGCGACCTGGTGCGCAACGCGCTGCGTATGCGCCCGGACCGCATCATCGTGGGCGAATGCCGCGGCGGCGAGACGCTGGATATGCTGCAGGCCATGAACACGGGCCACGACGGCAGCCTCACCACCGTCCACGCCAACAGCCCGCGCGACGTCATCAGCCGCCTCGAGACGATGGTGCTCATGTCGGGCGTGGAGCTGCCCAGCCGCGCCATCCGCGAGCAGATCGCCAGCGCGGTCAACGTCATCGTGCAGGAGGCCCGCCTGGCCGACGGCTCGCGCCGTATCGTCGCGGTCTCCGAGATTACGGGCATGGAGGGCCAGCAGATTGTGATGCAGGACCTCTTCGTCTTCCGCCAGACGGGCATCGACGCGGAGGGGCGCATCCAGGGCGCGCTCACCGCCACGGGCGCGATGCCGACCTTCTTCGACACCCTCGCGGCGCGCGGCGTCAGCCTGGACCCGGCGCTCTTCCAGCCCTCGGGAGGCGCCGCGTGAGCCTGCTCGCCTGGGTCGCCGCGGCGCTCACCGGCGTGGCCGCCGGGGGGCTGGCCTGGCTCGTCGTCGTCTCGTTCGCGGAGGGCGCGCGCTCGGCCGCGGACACCTACGAGGACGAGATGGCCCGCACGCTGGAATCGATGTTCCTCTTCGTTCCCGCGCGGCGGCTGGTGGAGCTGGGCTGGATGGCCGCGGGCGTGGTCTTCCTGGTGGCGATGCTGCCCTTCTGCCGGCTGGAGCCGCCTTGGGTGCTGCCCGTGGGGATGGCCGTGGCGTTGGTGTTGGCGGCGGGGGCCTTCTGCCTGCCGCGCGTGGCGGTGAACTGGCTGCGCGCCCGCCGCCTGGCGCGCTTCAACCTGCAGCTGCTCGAGACGTTGCCGATGATGGCCAACGCCCTGCGCGCGGGCTTCTCCATCAACCAGGCCTTCGAGAGTGTCGCGGAGGGCACGGACGCGCCCATGAGCCAGGAGGTCTCCCTCTTCCTGCAGCAGCTGCGCGTGGGCGTCTCCTTCTCCGAGGCGCTCGCCGCGCTCGACGCCCGCGTGGGGAGCGAGGACCTCACCTTGGTCTGCACGGCCATCGACATCGCCCGGCGCTCCGGCGGCAACCTCACCGAGATCTTCGACTCCATCGCCGAGACGATCCGCGCGCGCCTGCGCATCCACCAGCACGTGCGCACCCTGACGGCCCAGGGCCGCCTGCAGGGGATCGTCATCGGCGCGATGCCGTTCCTGCTGGGCATCGGCATGGCCGTCTTCAAGCCGGCCCTGATGATGCCCTTCCTGTGCTCGCTGGCCGGCGTGGCCACCGTCGTGGCGGTCACGCTCATGGTCGCCCTCGGCGGCCTGCTCATCCGCAAAATCGTGAACATCGACGTCTGACGCCCCATGACCGTGCTCTACTGGCTTGCGCTCCTCTGCTGGGCCCTCTGCGTGGCGGGCCTGGCGTGGTATGTCCTGGGCTACGCCACGCAGATCACCTACGTCACCCTGGCCGACGGCCGCCGCCAGGCGCGCTCCCTGCCGCTGGCCTTCCGCCTGCTGCTGCCCCTCGCGCCGAACCTCGAGCCGCTCCTGCGCAAGCCCGCCTTCGCGGCCAATGCCCAGGCCGCCGCCTGGCAGCTCACCGCCGCGGGCTACGAAGGGCTCCTCTCCGGACGCGAGTTCCTGGCCGTGAAGATGCTCCTGCCGGCCGTCACCGCGCTCCTGCTGGCCCTCTTCTTCATCCCCTTCGGCGCCGAGGCCTTTCCCTTCTGGCTCATCGGCGTGATGCTGGCCTGGGCCTGGCCGCTCCACTGGCTCCGCCAGGCCCGTGCCCGCCGCGCCAAAAGCATCGTCCGCGCGCTCCCCTTCGTGCTCGACCTGCTCACGCTCTCGGTGGAGGCCGGCCTCGACTTCATGGGCGCCGTGCAGCGCAACTGCGAACGCCGCAAGATGGACCCGCTCAACGAGGAGCTTCTGCGCATGCAACGCGAGATCCAGATCGGCACCACCCGCAAGGTCGCCCTGCGCAACCTCTCCGAGCGCGTCCGCATCCCGCAGGTGCGCACGCTCTGCGCCGCCCTCATCCAGGCAGAGGAGCTGGGCGTGAGCATCGGCTCCATCCTGCGCATCCAGTCCGACCAGTTGCGGCAGGACCGCTTCGAGCGCGCCGAGAAGCTCGCCCACGAGGCGCCCACCAAGATGCTCTTCCCCCTCCTCCTCTTCATCTTCCCGGCCACCATCATCGTCCTGCTCGGGCCTCTGCTCGCCAACGTCTTGGGAGACTTCCTGTGAACGCCCTGCGCCGCCTCCTCGCCTGCCTGGCCGCACTCTGCCTCGGCGCGGCCGCCATCGCCGCGGAGACCGTCGACTTCGCGTTGCTCCGCTCCCGCGTGGCCGCCGACCTCGCCGTCGGCGTCGACTGGCCCCGGGCCGTCCGCCGGGCCGAGGCGCACGCCGCCGCCATGACCCCGCAGGGCGCCTGGCCGGACGTCGACTACGCCAACCGCCACATCACCGTGTGGGCCCCGCGCAAACACCTCGAGCGCCTCCGCGACATCGCCCTCGTCTTCGGCGCCGAGGCCTCCGGGAAGGCCCGCGACCCCGACCTCCGCGACGCGCTCCTGCGCGGCCTGACGCACTGGCAACAGGCGCACCCCCGTTCCAAGAACTGGTGGTTCAACCAGATCTTCACCCCGCGTCTTCTCGGCGAGACCCTGATCCTGGCCCAGGCCGGCGGGGTAGGGGTGGACGACCTCCCGCCGGGTTTGCTCGACCGCTGGGCCAAGGAGGGCGGCGACCCCTCCAAAAAGGCCTTCAACACCACCGGCTCCAACCGCATGGCCCTCGGCGAGCATTGGGCCTACCGCGGCATCCTCACCGGCGACGCCCGAACCCTCCGGGTCGGCCTCAACGCGCTCTTCTCCACCCTCCGCCTGACCGACGCCGAGGGCCTCCAGCGTGACCTCTCCTTCCATCAGCACGGCCCGCAGCTCTACCTCGGCAACTACGGCTACGAATGGCTCAGCCTCGCCGCCAAATGGCTCGCCTACGTCGGCGGCACC
>DVOR01000003.1 GCA_018713405.1 Candidatus Spyradenecus faecavium
GGATGGTGACGGTCTCGGTGTGGACGGCGAGGGCGTTCATGGTGAGGGGCTCCTCGGGGGGGAGGGCGGTGACGTCGAAGGCTTCCTTGAGGGTTTCGTGGGAGGTTTGGTATTGCTGGCGGAAGCGGGCGCCGAAGCGGACGATGTAGAGCCCGGCGGCGAGGATGAGGGGGACGAGGAGCCAGGCGGAGCGGACGAAGCCGCCGCAGAGGACGGCGAGGTAGATGGCCAGGAGCATCCAGCCGCCGACCTTGAAGGTGGCCTTGATGAAGGAGCGGACGCCGTGGAGGCCGTGGACCTCGCCCTTGAAGGGTTCGTCGGCGGCGTGGCGGACGATTTCGCTCCAGGAGTGGCCGGCGGCCCAGATGCCGGGGGAGCTGATGAGGAGGGCGGCGGCGGCGCAGGCGAGACCGCCGAGGGGGAGGCGGGGGACGAGGCCGTCGAGGTGGGCGAGGAAGTCGGCGACGGTGGGGATGGTGGCGGCAAGGTAGAAAAGGGCGAAGACGATGAGGAGCATGGCGAGCTGGAGGCCGAGGATGACGAGGTGTCCGCGGAGGTGGGCGAGGAGGCTCTGGCCGCCTTCGGAGGGGCGGAGGGCGAGGTTGGCCATCCAGCGGCGGTACCAGTGGAGGAGGTCGTGGACGCGGGTGGGGAAGGCTCGGCCGAGGAGGGCGTAGAGGCGGTCGGAGGCGCGGAGGAGGTAGGGGTTGGTGGCGGTGCAGAGGAGGGCGACGCCGATGGCGATCTGGTAGAGGGGGCGCTCGCTCATGCCGCCGGCCATGGCGATGCCGGCGATGATGAAGGAGAACTCGGCGACCTGGCCCATGCCGAGGCCGACCTTGAAGGCGTCGCGGGGGGCTTCGCCGACGAGGAGGCAGGCGACGGTGTTGTTGACCAGCTTGAGGACGATCATGGCGAGGGTGATGAAGAGGATGACGTGGGCGTTGGCCAGGAGGGTCATGGGCTCGACCTGGAGGCCGACGGAGACGAAGAAGACGGCGGCGAAGAGGTCGGTGACGGGGCGGACGACGCGCTCGATGCGGCGGCGGCTGCGGGCCTCGGCGATGATGGCGCCGGCGAGGAAGGCGCCGACGACGAGGGAGAGGCCGAGGCCGTTCTGGGCGAAGCAGGCGACGCCGCAGCAGATGCCGAGGGCGGCCATGAGGACGATCTCGTCGCCGAAGCGCTCGGTGACGTAGTTCATGAGGCGGGGGGCGAGGAGGAGGCCCATGACGGTGACGCCGAGGAGGAAGAGGGCGAGGACGCCGAGCTGCTTGCCGATGTCGAGCATGAGGGCGCCCCAGGCGACGCTGGCGCCGCCGTCGCCGCCGAGGCTGCCGGCGACGCCGTTGAGGACGGCGATGAGGAGGATGGCCAGGACGTCCTCGATGAGGGCGATGGCGAAGGTGCTGTCGGCGAAGCGGCGGCCCAGCCAGCCGAGGCTCTCGAGGGTCTTGGCGGCGATGGAGGTGGAGCTGTCGCAGAGGATGAGGCCGAGGAGGAAGCTCTCGAGGGGGCCCCAGCCGAGCATCCGGCCCACGCAGAAGCCGCCGATGACCATGAAGGCGACGTCCCAGACGGCGGGGAAGACGACGGCGCCGCCCAGCTGGCGGACCTTGCGGAAGCTGAAGCCCAGGCCGATGGAGAACATGAGGAACATCACGCCCAGGTCGGAGAGCATGCGGATGTTGTCGGTGTTGTGGATCCAGGAGACGCCGAGGTTGGGGCCGACGATCATGCCGGCGAGGATGTAGCCCACGGTGAGGGGGAGGTTCCAGCGCGAGAAGACGAGGCCGACGGCGGCGGCCACCACGATCACGATGCTCAGGTCCGCGAAGAAGGTCATCTCAGGTCTCTCCAAAGAAGGCGCGAAGGAAGGCGATGCCGCGGCGGAGGGCCTCGGCGGAAACGTCGGGGGCGGGCTCGAGGACGCGCAGGAGGCCGGGGCGGGCGAGGAGGGGGCGGAGGGCCTCCCAGTCCACGCCGCCCTCGCCGGGGGCGCGGTGGTCCTCCTCCAGGCCGGCGACGTCGTGCAGGTGCGCGCCGAAGGTGCAGCCGCCGAGGAGGGCGAGGGTCTCGGCCTGGGGCCAGTCGCCGACGCGGGCCTTGCGCTCGCCGTGGCCGACGTCGTACCACGCGCCGAGGCAGGGGCTCGGGAAGCGGCGGCGCAGGAAGTCCAGCTCCGCGGGGTCTGGGAAGGCCTCCAAGCCGGGGAGGTTCTCGAAGGCGAGGGCCACGCCGGCGGCCTCGAAGCGCGGCAGGAGGGCGTCGAGGGAGAAGGAGAGCGCGTCGACCCAGGCGCCGGCGGCCTCCTCGCGCCAGGCGCGCTCCTGCCCGGCGAGGTCGTGGTCCGGGCGGCCGCCGCGCGCGGCGAAGGCCTCGGAGAGGCGCGAGCGGTAGGGCACGGAGCCGAGGAGGAGGCGGGGGCGGCGCAGGGCCACGCGCCCGCCGTGCATCACCACGGCCCGCGCGCCGAAGCGCACGGCGCAATCCAGCGTGGCGAGGGCGGCGCGCACGGCGGCGGCGCGGCGGGCGCCGTCGGGCTCGGCCAGGGAGAAGGTCTCCGGGCCGGGGAAGGGGTCAGCCACCGAGGCGGGGCAGAAGGCGTGCACGCTGCCGACCGTCAGGCCCTCGGCGGCGCAGGCGTCCTCCCACGCGTCCACCTCCGTCTCGCGCGTCAGGTAGCCGAGCTCGACGCGGGCGAGGCCGAACGCGCGGACGGCGGCGGCCATCGCGGCGGGCGTCAGGCGGCGCCCGGCGAAGTAGGAGGTGGAGAGTGCGAGGTCGTCCATCAGCCCAGGATCTGCTTGCGCAGGGCCTCGAAGTCCTTGGCCTCGCGCGCGGCCTCGCCTTCCAGCGGGGCCCAGCCGGCGGGTTGGCCGGCGTAGCGCGGGATGAGGTGGAAGTGGACGTGGCCGACCGTCTGGCCGGCGCAGGCGCCGTTCAGCTGCATCAGGGCCAGGCCGTCGCAGCCCAGCTTGCGGCGGAGCAGGCAGGCCACGCGCTGGACCGCGGGCATCACGCCGGCGAGCTCCTCGGGCGGCAGGAAGAAGAGTTGCTCGGCGTGGAACTTGGGCACCACCAGGGTGTGGCCCTTGCCGAAGGGGTTGATGTCCAGGAACGCATAGGCGTGCGCGTCCTCGAACAGCTTCGTCGAGGGGATCTCCCCCCGGATGATCTTGCAAAACAGGCAATCTTCCATAACGCCTCCTTATTGTCCCCATAGTGTAGCAAAAAGGCCGCCCCTCGGCCCAAGAGGAGAAAACGGAGAACAGAGAACGGAGAACGGAACGCGCGCAAGCGCGCGACGGACGAGTCGCCGTCCCGTCCCATTGACCCTCTTTGTCCCATTGTCCCCACCCCTCCGCCCGGCGCCGTTTGACGGTGCGCTGACCGTCGCCCCGCAGGGGCGTTCTGTTCTCTGTTCTCCGTTCTCTGTTCTCCGGGGCGGCGACGCCGCCCCGACAAAAAAAGCGCCCCTCGCGGATGCGGGGGGCGCTTTTTTGGGGCCGGGGAACCGGCTTACTTGGCCTTGCGGGCGGCCTTGATGGCGGCCTGGGCGGCGGCCAGGCGGGCGATCGGCACGCGGTAGGGCGAGCAAGAGACGTAGGTCAGCCCGATGGAGTTGGCGAACTCCACGGAGTGCGGCTCGCCGCCGTGCTCACCGCAGATGCCCATGCGGATGGAGGGGTTGACGGCCTTGGCCTGGTCGACGGCGAACTTCATCAGCTTGCCCACGCCCTGCTGGTCGAGGACGATGAAGGGGTCGTAGTCGTAGAAGCCCTTGCTGACGTAGTCGCGCAGGAACTTGCCGGCGTCGTCGCGGGAGAAGGCGCAGGTGGTCTGCGTGAGGTCGTTGGTGCCGAAGGAGAAGAAGTCGACCTCCTTGGCGATCTCGTCGCTGGTGAGGGCGGCGCGGGGGACCTCGATCATCGTGCCGATGAGGATGTCGAGCTTGACGCCGCGCTCCTTCTCGACGTCGGCGATGACCTTCTGGATGATGGCCTTCTGGGAGAGGAGCTCCTTGACGTTGCCCACGAGCGGGACCATGATCTCGGGCTTGGAGCCGGGGACGTTGGCCGCGGCCTCGCAGATGGCGCGGACCTGCATCTCGGTGACCTCGGGGTAGGAGATGCCGAGGCGGCAGCCGCGGTGGCCGAGCATGGGGTTGAACTCATGGAGCTCGTCGACGAGCTTCTTGACCTCCTCGACGGAGATGCCCATGACCTTGGCCATCTCGGCCTGGCCGGCTTCGTCGTGGGGGACGAACTCGTGCAGGGGCGGGTCGAGCAGGCGGACGGTGCACTCGCGGCCGTCGAGCGCCTGGAACATGCCCTCGAAGTCGCCGCGCTGGAGCGGGAGGAGGGTGGCCAGGGCGGCGTTGTACTGCGCCAGCGGGGCGTCGAGCTGGGCCTGGATGGCGGCCTTCTCGGCCTCGGTGCCGGCGGCGGCGAGCGCCTCCTTCAGCTTCTTGACCTTCTCGGCCACGAGGATCATGCGGCGGAACGCCACGATGCGGTCGTCGGAGAAGAACATGTGCTCGGTGCGGCAGAGGCCGACGCCCTCGGCGCCGAAGCGGACGGCCACCTGGGTGTCGCGCGGCGTGTCGGCGTTCGTGCGCACGCCCATCGTGCGGTACTTGTCGGCCAGGGCCATGATCTCGGCGAAGGGGCCGGAGAGCTCAGGGTCGCGGGTCTCGATGCGGCCCTCGTAGACCTTGCCGGTGGAGCCGTTGAGGCTGATCCAGTCGCCCTCGCGGAGGGTGACGTCGCCGAACTTCAGGGTCTTGGCCTTGGCGTCGATGAGCGCGTCGCCGCAGCCGGCCACGCAGCACTTGCCCATGCCGCGGGCCACGACGGCCGCGTGGGAGGTCATGCCGCCGCGCGCGGTGAGGATGCCCTGCGCGCTGACCATGCCGGCGATGTCCTCGGGCGAGGTCTCGGCGCGGCAGAGGATGACCTTCTTGCCCAGCTTGCCCTGGGTCTCGGCCTCCTCGGCCGTGAAGACGACGGTGCCGGTGGCGACGCCCGGGCTGGCGGGCAGGCCGGTGGCGATGACCTTGGCCTTCTTCTCGGCCAGGGCGTTGAAGACGGGGTGCAACAGCTGGTCCAGCTGCTGGGGCTCCACGCGCAGCACGGCGGTCTGCTCGTCGATCAGACCCTCCTTCACCAGGTCGGTGGCGATGCGCACGGCGGCCGCGGCGGTGCGCTTGCCGTTGCGGGTCTGCAGCATGTAGAGCTTGCCATCCTCGATGGTGAACTCCATGTCCTGCATGTCGCGGTTGTGCTGCTCCAGCTTCACGCGGATCGCGTCGAACTGCTTGAAGACCTCAGGCATCGACTCCTCGAGGGAGGGATACTTCGCGGCGCGCTCCTCCTCGGAGATGCCCGCGCGCTTCGCCCACTCGCGGGAGCCCTGGATGGTGATCTCCTGCGGGGTGCGGATGCCGGCCACGACGTCCTCGCCCTGCGCGTTGATCAGGTACTCGCCATAGAAATAGCTGTTGTCGCCCGTGGACGGGTCGCGGGAGAAGGCGACGCCCGTGGCGGAATTGTTGCCGCTGTTGCCGAAGACCATCGTCTGCACGTTCACAGCCGTGCCGGCCAGGCCGCGGATGTCGTTCAGCTCACGGTACTTGATGGCGCGGGGGTTGTTCCAGCTGCCGAAGACCGCGCGGATGCCCATGCGCAGCTGCTCGTGCGCGTCGGTCGGGAACTCCTGACCCAGCTGCGCGACGACGATCTTCTTGTAGCGCGCGATGACCTCCTCCAGGTCCTCCGCGGAAAGCTCCGTGTCCAGCTTCACGCCCTTCGTCGCCTTCACGGCCTCCAGCTCATGCTCGAAGTCATGATGCTCCATGCCCATGACCACGTTGCCGAACATCTGGATGAAGCGGCGGTAGCTGTCCATCACGAAGCGCTTGTTGCCCGTCTTCGCGATCATCGCCGCCACGGTCTCCGGGTTCAGGCCCAGGTTCAGCACCGTGTCCATCATGCCGGGCATCGACACCGCCGCGCCGGAGCGCACGGAGACGAGCAACGGGTTCGGCCCCTTGCCGAAAGACTTCCCCGTGACCTCCTGCAGGCGCGCCAGAGCCGCGTCCACCTCAGGCATGATCAGCTGGAACAGCTTCTCCTCGCCCAGCTCGTAATACTTGGCGCAAGCCTCCGTGGTGATTGTGAAACCGGGGGGCACAGGCAGCCCCATCGAGGCCATCTCGGCCAGGTTCGCGCCCTTGCCGCCAAGGAGCGCCTTCATCGAACCATTGCCCTCGGAGGCGTCGCCCCCGAAGAAATAGACGTACTTCTCGTTGCTCATCGCGTAGTTTCTCCGTGGATTGGAAAGCCCTACTATAACAAACTCCCCTCCCCTGCGCAACTCGGAGGGGCGGCAGGGCCGCCCTGGAGAACGGAGAACAGAGAACAGAGAACGGAGCGCCCCTCCGGGGCGACGGGCGGGGCGCCGTCCTATTGGTCCTATTTGTCCTATTGGTCCTACCACACCGCCAAGGGGCGCCACGCGAAACCCTAAGGGTTCCGACCCAAAACCCTAAGGGTTTCACCCCAAACCCTTAAGGGTTTCGGAAAATCATCCAACGGCTCCACCGTCAACCTCTCCTCCACTCTGAACTCCACCAACGGGACGCTGCGGGTGGCCCTCGTCGTGACCGAGACCGGCATCCGTATCGCCGTCACCGGCCAGGAGGCCCTCTTCACGACCGACGCCATCGCGCTTGACGAGCTGACGAACTGGAGCATCGGCACGCACGTCGCCGGGGTCGACCTTGCGCAGGTGGATGTCTACGCGGGCACGGCGTGGTCGAACGACCAGCTCCGCTCCGCGGCCGACGGCCAGCCCGTCCCCGAGCCGACCGCCCTGGCGCTTTTGGCGTTGAGCGTGGCCGGCGTGGCGCTCCGCCGCCGCGTTGCCTGAGAACCCCCTCGCCTACCGCCGCATGCCCCCGGCCGACCGCCGGGGGTCTTTTTGTGCCCGGTCGCCCATCCGGCGGCGGGGGCGGCGCGGCCGCCCTTATTCGTGGAAGCGCCAGGGGAGGCAGAGGCGGACGAAGAGGCGCCAG
>DVOR01000236.1 GCA_018713405.1 Candidatus Spyradenecus faecavium
GTGCTGGACAAGGCTCTGCCGCAGGGCACGGCCGAGGGCGGCGCGTGGGTCGTCAACGCCGGCAACGCCATCGACCCTAAGCCCGCGCTCCTCTGCGTGGGCGGCGTCACCGCCGCGGGCCCGACGGGCGACGCCTTCCTGCTGGACGCCGCCGGCGCCGTCACCGACCTGCCTGACTTCCCCGCCGGCACCCTCTCCATGCCCGCCGCCGCGGCCTGGAAGCCCGGCATGACCGCGAACGCCTGGGCCGACGGCGCGGTCTTCGTGGGCGGCTCGCTCGGCGGCGCGCCGACCAACCGCGCCTTCGCCCTCGGCCAGAAGGACGGCAAGTGGGAATGGGCCGAGCTGCCCGCGCTCCCGGGCCCCGCCCGCGTCCAGGCCGTGGCCGTCACCCAGAACGGCGACCAGAAGAGCTTCATCCTCGCCGTCTTCGGCGGCAGCGACGGCAAGGCCGCGCTCACCGACGGCTGGGGCTACACCAAGACCTTCGAGGGCGACTGGGCGTGGAAGCCGCTCGAGGGCGCCCCCGTCTGCACCGTCGGAGCCAGCTTCCTGCCCGTGGGCGACCAGCACGCCTTGCTCGTGGGCGGCTACGACGGCGCGACCTGGAACGCCGCCAACGCCACCCCCGCCGTCGAATGGGCCGCCAAGACCGCCGCCTGGACGCCGGCGGACTACAAGTGGAACCGCGGGATCTACTCCTGGCACGCCGTCACCGGCAAGTGGGCCGCCTTCGGCGAGCTCCCCGAGGGCCAGCTGCCGCGTTGCGGCGCGGCCGCCGCCATCCTGCCCGCCGCCGACGGCCAGGGCACCCGCCTCTTCGTCGCGGGCGGCGAGACCATGCCGCGCGTGCGCACCGCCGAGGTGAACCTCGCGGCCTTCGAGCGGCAGGGCTGGCGCTTCGACTGGGAGAGCTGGGTGGTGATCGGGCTCTTCTTCGCCTCGATGATCGGCATGGGCGTCTACTTCGCCCTGAAGCCCAAGACGGCGGACACCTACTTCCGCGGCGGCAAGAGCATCCCGTGGTACGTCGCGGGCGTCTCCATCTACGCCACGATGCTCAGCTCCATCACCTTCATCTCCATCCCGACGATGACCTACATCTCGGACTGGCGCTACTTCACGATGGCGTTGTGCATCCTGGCGCTCGCGCCGATCGCGATTTACTTCTACCTGCCCTTCTTCTGCCGCCTGAACATCACCAGCGCCTATGAGTACCTCGAGCGGCGCTTCAACGTGGGCGTGCGCCTCTTCGGCGCGGCGGCCTTCAACGTCTTCATGGTGTGCCGCGTGGCCGTCGTCACCCTCCTGCCGGCCATTGCCCTGGGCGCCGTCACCGACATCCCGATCTGGGTCGCCATCCTCCTCTGCGGCGTCGCCACCATCATCTACTGCTTTTTCGGCGGCGTCGACGCCGTCATCTGGTGCGACTTCGTGCAGGGCCTCATCCTCCTCTTCGGCGCCATCGTCGTCCTCGTCGTGCTTGTCATGGAGTCCGGCGGCGTGGGCGAATTCGCCTCCGTCGCCTGGGGCGCCAAGAAGTTCACCATGTGGGACTTCCGCCCCCTGCTCTCCGAGCCCGTCTTCTGGGTGGTCCTCATCATGGGCTTCGTCTCCAACCTCAACAGCTACACCGCCGACCAGTGCGTCGTCCAGCGCTACATCACGACCCCCGACGAGAAGGCCGCCGCCCGCTCCATCTGGTTCAACGGCATTCTCTCGGTCATCTCCTCGGTCATCTTCTACCTCATCGGCACCGCCC
Source organism: Candidatus Spyradenecus faecavium (assembly GCA_018713405.1). Taxonomy (GTDB): domain Bacteria; phylum Verrucomicrobiota; class Kiritimatiellia; order RFP12; family DVOR01; genus Spyradenecus; species Spyradenecus faecavium. The sequence goes on from DVOR01000236.1 coordinate 1,763, forward strand.
TCTACACCCACTACTTCAAGCACCCCGAGCTGATGGACGTCACGATGCCCAAGAGCGACTCCATCTTCCCCACCTTCATGGCCATCGAGCTGCACCCCGTCATCGCCGGCCTTATCGTCGCCTCCATCTTCGCCGCCACCATCTCCACCCTCGCCACCAACCTCAACAGCTCCGCCACCTCCATCGTCACCGACTTCATCGCCCGCTTCCGCAAGGACATGGACGGCGACGCGCAGGTCCGCTGGGGCCGTTGGCTCGTCATCGTCGTCGGTGGCCTCGGCGTCGTCGCCGCCCTCATCCTCGCCGAGATGCCCAACCGCTCCCTCTTCGACGCCTTCCAGAACTTCATCGGCACCCTCACCGGCGGCCTTTCGGCCCTCTTCCTCATCGGCATCTTCATGCCGCGTGTCAGCGGCGCCGCCGCCATGATCGGCCTCGTCGTCAACTACGTCATCAGCCTGGGCATCGGCTATGTTTGCCCCGGCCTCCACTTCTTCACCTACGGCGGCATCGGCCTGGCCGCCTGCGTCATCGTGGCCTGGGTGCTCTCCTTCGTGCTGCCCAACCGCAAGGACACCAACGGCCTCACCCACTTCTCCCCCCCGCAGAAAGAAGAAGCCTAATGCGCCCCCTGACCCGCCTCCTCCTCGCGCTTGTTGCCCTCCTGCCCCTGGCCGCCCACGGCCAGGCGGCCAAGCGCCTTCCGCCCGTCTCCGTCGGCCTGGCCATCGAATCCGGCAGCTACGTCCTGGGCGAGACCCTCCCCGTGCGCGTCCTGGTGCGCAACAACACCCCCGCGCCCCTCACCCTCGGCAAAGGCGACCACCCCGCCGGAGCCTTCGAGGTCGTCCGCCACAACGACGCCCAACGCCGCAACCTCGCCCGCGAGCCCAACGGCTGCCTCCCCAAGCCCCTCACCCTCAAGCCCAACGAAGAGCGCGTCTTCGACCTCGACCTCTCCGTCGCCGCCGACCTCACCCGCCAGGGCAAATACCTCGTCACCTTCGGCGCCATCGTCCACGGCGTCCGCTACGACACCCAGCCCAAGGCCATCGACGTCGTCCCCGGCTCCGTCGTCCTCGAAGGCACCCAGCTCTTCGCCAACGACCCCACCCGCCAGCGCCACTTCACCCTCGTCCGTTGGCCCCGCGACCACATCGACCGCCTCTTTCTGCGCATCCAGGACACCCCCGACGGCCGCTTCTTCCCCACCGTCATGCTCGGCGCCTACCTCCCCCTCGTCCAACCCCGCCTCAACATCTCCCCCACCGGCGAGATCGTCATCCTCCACCGCGCCACCCCCGAGTTCTACGTCCGCAACGTCTTCTGGTCCCTCCCCGCCGAGTTCGTCCGCCGCTCCACCCAATCCCTCCTCGACCCCGCCACCGCCGACACCGAGCGCCTCAACGGCATGCGCGCCGACCTCGACGCCATCATCCAGAAGAACGAGGCCCAGCGCAAGGAAGACCACGACAAGATCGAGCGCATCAAGGCCAACGACCCCCGCCGCCCCCTCAACTGATGCGCCGTCCAAACAAAGCAGGCCCCGCCGGGAGGCGGGGCCTTGCTGTTTTCCGGGGGGCGGGGCTCAGAGGTTCTGGTTGCGCTCCTTGGCGATGGTCCGCTCCCAGTTCGCCTTGCACTCCACGCACCGGATGGCGAAGGGCGCCGCCTCCAAACGGTCGCGCGGGATGAGCTTGCCGCACATCGAGCAGACGCCGTAGGTCTTGTTCTTGATGGCCAGCAACGCGTCGTCGATGGCCCGCAGGCGCCGATGCTGGTCGTCCGCGCGGTTGAGGTCGGCGGCGCGGTTGAAGGAATTGGAGCCGTCCTCCTCCTGGTTCTCCTCGTCGGTCTGGCGCAGGGCGTTGGAGCGCGCGGCGTTGAGCTGGTCCAGGATGGCCTCGCGGTCGGCCAAGAGGCGCTTGCGGAAGGCCTCCAGGGTGGCGTCGCTGAAGCGCTGCTTGGAGGGGGCGACCTTGACCGTGGACTTCGACTGCTTGGAGCCGGAGGGACGGACGAGGGCGTACTTGGGCTGCAGCGCGGACTCCTTCTTCCCGGCGGGCTTCTCGGTGGGCGCGGCGGGCTTGGCGGCCGTCGCCTTGGCCTTGGCCGCAGGCTTCTTCGGCGCGGCGGCCTTGGTCGTCGCGGGCTTCTTCGCTGGGGCCTTGACGGCGCCCTTGGCGGGGGTCGGCTTTTTCGCCGGGGCCTTGGGCGCGGTGGTCTTGGCGGTCGCGGCCTTGGTCGTCGCCGATTTCTTGGCCGGGGCCTTGACGGCGCCCTTGACGGGGGTCGTCTTCTTCGCGGGGGCCTTCGCCGCGGGCGTGGCCTTCGCCGCGGGCTTCTTGGCCGGGGCCTTGACGGCACCCTTGGCGGGGGTCGGCTTCTTCGCGGTGGCGGCCTTTTTGGCGGGGGCCTTCGCGGTGGGCGTCTTCGTCGCGGGCTTCTTGGCGGTGGAGGACTTCTTGGCCGGGGCCTTGGCGAGAGGGGTGACACGCTTGGCGGGCGCCTTTTTGGGGACAGACGTTTTGTCCGCGTTCTTCGCGGGAGTTTTCTTCGTAGCCATGGAGGTCACTCCTTTCTTGGGCTCCGTTCAACGATGTCGGCGACAGTGCCAACCTTTCGTACGTAACGGGCACAGTCTAGCAAACATTCGCGCCCCACGCAACTTTTTTCGCCGCCGCGCCCCAAACGGGCCTCCCGGGAACCCTAAAGGGTCGGGGGCGAAACCCTAAGGGTTCCGACCCAAAACCCTAAGGGTTTCGAGGCAAACCCTTAAGGGTTTCGGAAAAGCTGCGTGACTTATTCCAAATCGGGGTGTCTGGGGCGGTGCGCGGCGGGGGGTTGCGTCTTGGCTTTTCCTTGGGGGGCGCGCCTGGGCGGCGGGGGCGCTTCCCCGGGATGGCGTCGGCGGTCGCGGGGGATGCAATCGGGAGGCGCGGGTTGTGGTACAATGGGGGGCAACCAAAAGGAGAGAACGATGTTTCCGATTGTCTCAAAGGAACAGCTGTCCGCCGAGGTCTACTCGATGTGGATCCACGCGCCCCTCATCGCCGAGGAGCGCAAGGCCGGCCAATTCATCATCCTGCAGATCGACGAGCAGTTCGGCGAGCGCATCCCGCTGACCATCGCCGACGCCGACCCCGTGAAGGGCGATGTGCGCATCATCTTCCAGGCCGTCGGCTTCTCCACCAAGAAGCTCGCCATGATGGAGGCGGGCGACTCCCTGCCCGTCTTTCTGGGGCCGCTGGGCCGCCCGACGCACATCGAGAAGCGCGGCACCGTGGTCTGCGTGGGCGGCGGCATCGGCGTGGCGCCCATGCACCCCATCGCGCAGGCGATGAAGGCGGCGGGCAACAAGGTCATCGTCATCATGGGCGCGCGCAACAAGGACCTCCTCATCATGGAGGCGGATATGCGCAAGATCGCCGACGAGCTGATCGTCTGCACCGATGACGGCTCCTACGGCCGCAAGGCCCTCGTCACCGAGCCGCTGAAGGAGGTGTGCGAGCGCGAGCAGGTGGCCGAGTGCGTCACCATCGGGCCGCCCATCATGATGAAGTTCTGCGCCGAGACGACGCGTCCCTTTGGCGTGCCCACCATCGCCTCGCTCAACTCGATCATGATCGACGGCACGGGGATGTGCGGCGGGTGCCGCGTCCTGGTCGGCGGCAAGATCAAGTTCGTCTGCGTCGACGGCCCCGAGTTCGACGCGCACCAGGTGGACTTCGACAACCTGATGAAGCGCAACCGCACCTTCGTCCCCCGCGAGCGCGAGGAGAACTGCAACCTCCTGCGCATGGCCGAAGAAAAGACTAAGTGAGGTCAGCACCATGAGCTTTGTTTCCAAGGAAGAGCTTGAGGCCCGGGCGGAAGAGACCTGGGCCGCCATCGCGGGCAAGGCGCTCGCGCCCAAGGAGCGCACGGCCATCCCGCAGCAGGAGATGCCCGTGCAGGACCCCGCCGTCCGCCGCCGCAACATGAACGAGGTGGCGCTGGGCTACTCCGAGGCCCAGGCGCGCGTGGAGGCCAGCCGCTGCCTGCAGTGCAAGAACGCCCCCTGCATGAAGGGCTGCCCCGTGGCCATCGACATCCCGGGCTTCATCCACCAAATCGCGCAGGGCGACTACGCCGGCGCGCTGGCCGTCATCCGCCGCACGAGCATCCTCCCGGCCATCTGCGGCCGTGTCTGCCCGCAGGAAAACCAGTGCCAGAAGTTCTGCACCGTCGGCGCCATCCACAAGGACGTCAACCAGAGCGTCGCCATCGGCCGCCTGGAGCGTTACGTGGCCGACTGGCAGCGCGCCCACGAGGCCGAAGCCCCCATCGACAACTCCGTCAAGCCCGAGACCGGCAAGAAGGTCGCCGTCATCGGCTCCGGCCCCTCCGGCATCACCGTCGCCGCCGACGTGCGCCGCGAAGGCCACGCCGTCACCCTCTTCGAGGCCTTCCAGAAGCCGGGCGGCGTCCTCGTCTACGGCATCCCGGAGTTCCGCCTGCCCAAGGCCATCGTGGACAAGGAAATCCAGGGCCTCAAGGCGATGGGCGTGGACGTGGAGCCCAACTTCGTCGTCGGCCGCACCCGCAAGCTCCGCGACCTCATGGCCAAGGACGGCTACGACGCGGTCTACGTCGGCACGGGCGCGGGCCTGCCGCGCTTCATGGGCATCCCCGGCGAGGAGCTCGTCGGCGTCTTCTCCGCCAATGAGTACCTCACCCGCGCCAACCTCATGAAGGCCTACGACAAGGCCGACGCCGCCACGCCCTACTACCCCGCCAAGCGCGTCGCCGTCCTCGGCGGCGGCAACGTGGCGATGGACGCCGCGCGCATGGCCTTCCGCCTCGGCGCCGAGGAGGTCTACCTCATCTATCGCCGCAGCCGCGCCGAGATGCCCGCCCGCGCCGAAGAAGTCGGCCACGCCGAGGAAGAGGGCGTCGACTTCCGCTTCCTCTGCAACATCGAGCGCATCCTGGGCGACGAGAACGGCGTGGTCAACGCCATCGAATGCCTGCGCTACGAGCTCGGCGAGCCCGACGCCTCCGGCCGCCGCAGCCCCGTCCCCATCCAGGGCTCCGAGTTCACCCTGCCCATGGACGCGGTCATCATCGCCATCGGCAACGCCTCCAACCCGCTCATCCCCCAGACCACCGACGGCCTGGAGATCGACCGCAAGGGGCACATCGTCGTGGACGGCAACCAGGCCACCTCCATCCCCGGCGTCTACGCCGGCGGCGACATCGTCCTGGGCGCGGCCACCGTCATCCTCGCGATGGGCGAGGGCCGGCGCGCCGCCAAGGCCATCAACGCCTACCTCGCCTCGAAGTAAGCGACAGCCACCCCATGCGGCGGCGGGCCGCGCCGCCCGCCGCCGCCCTCTTCTCCCCTACACCCCCGGCACGACCATGGACGCCACCGCCAAGCCCGACCTCCACCTCGTTTACACCTCGGACGCGAACTACCTCTTCCTGACAGCGGTCTCGGCGTGCAGCGCCTTCGCGCAGGCGAGCGACCCCACGCGTCTGGCCATCCACGTCCTGGACTGCGGCATTTCCGACGACGCGTGGGAGGCCTGGCGCGCGGACATGGTGCGCCGCACGGGCTC
>DVOR01000237.1 GCA_018713405.1 Candidatus Spyradenecus faecavium
GCCCCGTCCCCGCCGTCGCCGACGACCCCGCCAGCCGCATCGGCCCCTTCATCCTCGGCGACGACGCCGTCGCCAAGCGCCCCCGCCCCACGCCCGAGCGCGTCTTCGACCGCGGCGCCATCCGCCTCCAAACCGGCCCCCTCCACACCGTCCGCCCCCTCGACGTGACGATCCCCAAGGGCCGCCTCACCGCCGTCACCGGCGTCTCCGGCAGCGGCAAGACCACCCTCATCCTGGAGAGCCTCGTCCCCGCGTTGCAGGCCGCACTCGCCGGCCGCCCCCTGCCCGCGCACGTCCGCGCCCTCGACGCCCCCGGCATCGCCCAGGCCAAGCTCATCGACGCCACCCCCATCGGTCTCAACGTCCGCTCCACCCTCGCCACCTACGCCAACCTCCACGACGACCTCCGCAAGCGCTTCGCCCAAACCCCCGAGGCCAAGGCCGCGCACCTCAAGGCCGGCGCCTTCTCCTACAACACCGGCTCCCTCCGCTGCCCCACCTGCGACGGCACCGGCCAAATCTCCCTCGACGTCCAGTTCCTCCCCGACGTCGACATCCCGTGCCCAACCTGCCACGGCACCCGCTACGCCCCCGCCGCCGACCGGATCCGCCTCCACGGCCACACCCTCCCCCAGCTCATGGCCATGGACGTCGAGACCGCCCTCGGCGCGCTCAGCGCCGCCAAGCCCCTCCGCCAACGCCTCGAGACCCTCCGCGACCTCGGCCTGGGCTACCTCACCCTCGGCGAGGCCACCCCCAACCTTTCCGGCGGCGAGGCCCAGCGCCTCAAGCTCGCCGAGGAGATGGGCCGCCCCCAGGCCGACGCCCTCTTCGTCTTCGACGAGCCGACCATCGGCCTCCACCCCCTCGACGTCCGCACCCTCCTTGGGGTCTTCCAGGCGCTCCTCGACCGCGGTGCCACCCTCGTCGTCATCGAGCACGACCTCGACCTCATCCGCAACGCCGACTGGGTCCTCGACCTCGGCCCCGGCGGCGGCGAGCAGGGCGGCCGCCTCGTCGCCGCCGGCACCCCCGAGCAGATCCGCGCCAACCCCGCCTCCCTCACCGGCCGCTACCTCTGATGACCCGAGGTCGCGCCGGAAACCCTAAGGGGGCCGAGGCGAAACCCTAAGGGGTTCGACCCAAAACCCTAAGGGTTTCGAGGCAAACCCTTAAGGGTTTCGGAAAATCATCTGCACTTATTTCGTCCGGCCGCGGGAGGGTGGGGGCGCGGGGGAATGTGGTACAATAGGCGCATGAGCGAGACGACGAAGGATGAGGCCGGGGAGGCGAGCGTGCCGTTCGTGCACCTGCACGTGCACACGGGGTATTCGCTGCTGGACGGGGCGTGCCAGGTGCCGGCGTTGGTGAAGCGGGTGAAGGCGTTGGGGATGAAGGCCTGCGCCATCACGGACCACGGGTGCCTCTATGGGTTGAAGGCCTTTTACGACGCGTGCCGCAAGGAGGGCATCAAGCCCATCCTGGGGTGCGAGGCCTACGTGGCGCGCTTGGGGCGGCACGACCGCACGGTGCGCAGCGGCGACCACCTGATTTTGCTCGCGAAGAACCTGGCGGGCTACCACAACCTCCTGCGGATGATTTCCCTTGCCCATATCGAGGGTTTCTACGGGCGTCCGCGCATCGACCGGGAGCTGCTGGAGCGTTACCACGAGGGGCTGATCTGTTCCTCGGCGTGCGTGGCGGGCATCGTGCCGCGGATGATCGAGGAGGGGCGGCTGGACGAGGCCGAGGCCCAGGCGAAGTGGTACCAAGGCCTCTTCGGGGAGGACTACTACCTGGAGATCATGCTCCACAAGTCCGAGGTGCACGGGCCGGGCGAGGAGGAGCACCGCGAGCTCTATCAGCGCCAGCAGACGGTGAACCGGGAGATCGTCAAGCTGGGGCAGAAGCTCGGCATCACCGTCATCGCGACGAACGACGTCCACTTCCTGATGAAGGAGGACGGGCCGGCGCACGACGTGCTGCTCTGCGTGAGCACGGGCAAGAAGCTGACCGACGAGAAGCGCCTGCGCTACACCCAGCAGGAGTGGCTGAAGAGTTACGACGAGATGCGCGAGGCCCTGCCGGGCCACGAGGACGCCATCCGCGCGACCGTCGGCGTGGCCGACAAGGTGGAGGCCTACGAGCTGAACTCCGACCCCATCATGCCGAAGTTCCCGATCCCCGAGAGCTTCGGCACGGAGGCGGACTACGCGGCGCGTTTCCCCGAGGCGAAGCTGCGCGAGGAGTTCGAGCGTTACGACAAGTTCGACGGCTACGACAAGGTGCTCCGCATCAAGCTGGAGAGCGACTACCTGGGGCACCTGGCGTGGGAGGGCGCGGCGCGGCGGTGGCCGGGCGAGGCGATGACCGAGGACATCAAGGAGCGCATCGCCTTCGAGCTCAACACCATCAAGCAAATGGGCTTCCCGGGCTACTTCCTGATCGTGCAGGACTACATCGGCGCGGCGCGCGGGATGGGCGTGATCGTCGGCCCGGGCCGCGGCAGCGCGGCCGGCAGCGCCGTGGCCTACGCCCTGGGCATCACCGACATCGACCCCATCCGTTACGACCTGCTGTTCGAGCGTTTCCTGAACCCCGACCGCATCTCCATGCCGGATATCGACGTCGACTTCGACGACAACGGCCGCGGGCGCGTGCTGGAGTGGGTGACGGAGAAGTACGGCGCCGACCACGTGGGGCACATCGCCACCTTCGGCATCATGGCGCCCAAGAGCGCGATCAAGGACGTCTGCCGCGTGCTCGACTACCCGCTGGCCGACGCGAACGCCCTCGCGGCCATGATCCCCGACACGCCGAAGATCACCTTCGCCAAGGCCTTCAAGGAGAACCCCAAGCTCGCGGAGCTGCTCGACGGCGACGACCCCCAGAAGCGGCGCATCCTCGAGCTCGCGATGCGCCTGGAGGGGACCACGCGGAACATCGGCGTGCACGCCTGCGGCATCATCATCAGCCGCGACCCGCTGATGGAGACCATCCCCATCATCCCCACCGCGGGCGAGAGCCTCATGACCACGCAGTACGACGGGCACTTCGTGGAGCCCATCGGCCTGCTGAAGATGGACTTCCTGGGGCTGAAGACCCTCTCCGTGCTCAAGGCCTGCCTGGCCTCCATCAAGGAGTCGCACGGCCTGGACGTGGACATGGACAAGATCCCCATCGACGACAAGGAGACTTTCGAGCTCTTCTCGCGCGGGGAGACGGATGGCCTCTTCCAGTTCGAATCCGACGGCATGAAGGCCCACCTGCGCGCCCTGCGGCCCAACCGCTTCGAGGACCTGGTGGCCATGAACGCGCTCTACCGGCCCGGCCCGATGGCGTACATCCCCTCCTTCATCAAGCGCAAGCACGGCGAGGAGAAGATCGCCTACGACCACCCGCTGATGGAGAAGTACCTCAAGGACACCTACGGCATCACCGTCTACCAGGAGCAGGTGATGTTGCTCTCGCGCCTGCTGGGCGGCTTCACGCGCGGCGAATCCGACACGCTCCGCAAGGCGATGGGCAAGAAGCAGCTCGAGACGATGGAGAAGCTCCGCGTCAAGTTCATCGACGGGTGCTTGAAGAACCCCGCCTTCATGGAGGCCTGCTCGGGCGAGGACGAGGCCCGGAAGAAGACCGAGAAGATCTGGGCCGACTGGACGGCCTTCGCCTCCTACGCCTTCAACAAATCGCACTCCGTCTGCTACGCCTACATCGCCTACCAGACCGGCTACCTCAAGGCGCACTACCCGGCCGACTTCATGTGCGCGCAGATCTCTTCGGAAATCGGCAACTTCGACAAGATGCCCGCGCTCGTCGCGGCGGCGGCCGACATGGGCCTGAAGGTGCTCCCGCCGGACGTCAACCGCTCGCGGTGCCACTTCGCGCCCGAGGGCAAGGACGCCGTGCGCTTTGGGCTGGGCGCCATCCGCAACGTCGGCGAGGCCGCCGGCTCGCTCATCGTCGCCGAGCGCGAGGCCAATGGCCCCTACAAAGGGCTCGTGGACTTCTGCAAACGCCTCTGCGGGGCCGCCGCCAAGGCCGCCAACGACAACAAGCTCCTCGTCACCAAGCGCGCCATCGAGGCCCTCGTCCGCAGCGGCGCGATGGCCTGCTTCACCGACGTTTCCCAAGGCAGGCTCCTCGCCGGCATCGACTTCGCCTTCTCCCGCGTGGCCGAGTCCGACCGCGACGGCGCCAGCGGCCAGGCCTCGCTCTTCGACCTCCTGGGCGACGACAAGTCCGCGGGCTCCTTCGGCGGCGAGGACCTCCCCGAGGCCCCCGACCGCTCTGACAAGGAGAAGCTGCAGGACGAGCGCGACCTGCTGGGCGTCTACCTCACCGGCCACCCCGTCGACCGCTACCGCACGCTGGTGCGCTCCTTCCGGACCGTCTCCGCCGAGGCCTTCGCCCGCGACCCCAAGGCTCACAACGCCGTGCGCGTGGCGGGCATCCTTTCGGGCGTGCGCATCGCGCTCTCCAAGAACACCAAGCGACCGTGGGCCGACCTGACGCTCGACGACGGCACCGGCACCGTCAAGGTCCTCGCCTTCAACGACACCTTCGAGCGCCACCGCGAGCTCTTCGTCCAGGACGCCCCCGTGCTGATCTGCGGCGAGGCCAAGACCGAGGAGGGCCGCGACCCCGTCGTCTTCGCCAGCGAGGTCTACGCGCTCGCCGACGCGCCCTCCGTCTTCGCCAAGAGCCTGGAGGTCCGCTGCCGCGTGGACAACGACAAACGGTCCGCGGAGAAGCTGGCGCAGATGCGCGACCTGATCGCCGCGCACCCCGGCGGCTTCCCCATCTCCTTCACCCTCGACCTCCCCGGCAACCGCGTCGCCCCCATCGAGCCGGACCCCTCCTGGACCGTCAACCCCAGCGCCGAGTGCATCGCCGGCCTCGAGGCCATCTGGGGGCGCAACGCCGTCTCCTACGCCAAGCGCGGCGACGGCGTCTTCGGCGACCCCAAACGCAACCGCCGCCGCTACATCCCCCGAGACGCCTCGTGACAAGGACCCCTATGCGCAACTCCATCCTGCTTTCCGCCCTCTTCTTCCACACCCTCGCCGGGGCCTTCCTCTGCTTCGTCGCCGACCGCGTCTACGGGCTCTGGACGGGTGGCTTCGGCCTGTGGCCCGTCGTCCTGCCGGCCCTTGCCGCGGGCTGGCTCGTCGGCTGGGCGATCCGCCGGTGGGCCGAGCGGCGCGTCGGCGCGCGCGTGCTGGCCCTCCCCGCCCTGGCGGCGGCGCTCCTCGCGGCCTTCGTCTTCTTGGACCACGCGGGCCTGGCGCATGGCTGGACCTTCACCTCCCTGCACATGGGGCTGACCTACGAGGCCTGGCGCGGGTTCGTCTGGGGGCAGGCCGCGCTGTGGTTCGCGCCGCTCGCCTTCCTCCTGCCGTTGCTCTGGGTGCGCGGCAACGCGATTGCGCCGCGCGGCCGCATGACCGTCTTCGTCGGCGTCTGCGTCGGCTTCATCCTGGGGCGCATCTTCGCGGGCGCGCTGCCCTTCCCGTGGGTGTGGGCCGGGTGCGTGGCCGTCCTGCTCCTCTCCGCCGGCGTCTGGCTGGCCGCGGCCTTCGAGCGCCTGTGGGTGCGCGCCGCCCTCGCCGTCGTCGCCGTGCTGCTCCTCTGCGGCGCGGGCCTCTACGCCCATTCCTGCCGTTTGGAGGAGGGCAAGCGCCTGGAGGCGCTCAATCCCTTCGCCGCCATCGCCGCGCGGGATGTCGGCTACACCGGCGAGGGTGCGGAGGGCTTCACCCTCCTCGATGGCCGCGTGGTGCGCGCCGAGGGGATGGACACGGCCTCGCAGGTCGCCTCGCAGCTCATCCCCTCCTTGCTGAAACCCGCCGACAACGCCCGCATCGCCGTGCGCCCCGTCGCCGGCGCGCCCGCCCTCCCCACCTACGAGGCCGGCCAGCTCAAGGGCCTCTACGACGCCATCTGGGTGGAGTTGCCCCCCGCCTGGATGCCCGCCGAGCAGGATTACTTTGGCGCCGCCGCCCTCGACGCCTGCCTCTCCCACCTCAAGGACGACGGCCTGCTGGTCTATGACCTCGACGCCCGCGCCCTCGGCGCCCGCATGCTGATGGAGCGCGTCCTGATCCTCCGCCGCCACTTCGCCCACGTCCAGCTCTGGATGACCGGCCTCAACGCCTGGCAGCTCGTCGCCTGCCGCCAGCCCATCGCCACGGACCTCGACGCCCTGAACGCCCTGGCCGACCGCCCGGCGGTCGCGGATTGCCTCCGCGCCGTCAACGTCACGGCGCCCCTCTACCTCCTCCCCTGCTGCATGGTCGCCGACGCGCAGACCCTCGAGTCCGCGCTCCAGGAGGGCGACGACGCCGTCGAGGCCGCCCTCTCCTGGGGCGAGTCCACCGAGGCCCGCAAGCGTCTCTTCGACCGCCAGAACGCCGCGCGCCTCCTGGCCGCCTTCGCCCCCTTCTACGACGCCGAGATGCCGTGGGTCTCCGTCCCGGCCGTCGCCGAGAAGGACTTCCGTGACCTCTTCGTCGCCCTGCGCGCCGTGCGCAAGGACGCCATGCTCGACGAGAAGAAACAGTCCGAGGCCGGCCGCGTCAACCCCAGCGACCCCTTCCTTCAGGGCCTGGCCGACCGCTACGTCAGCATGGCCGAATCCCTCTCCAAGCTCGCCAACACCGACCGCGCCCTCCAGTTCTACAACTTCGCCTTCGCCCTCGCCAACCCCGACCCCGAGGACATCCTCGCCGCCGCCGAGCTGGCCAAGTCCACCGGCGACCTCCTGCGCGCGGAGGCCTACTATCGGCTTGCGGCCGGCGGCCGCAGCGGGGACTTCGCCGCGCTCAGCGAGTACGCCCAGTTCCTGAAGGACCGCGGCTACCCCGAGGAGGCCGAGCGCCACGCCACCCAGGCCCTCCGCCTGATCCTGGACGGCGACCCCGCCGTGCAACGCCGCCTGCGTTTCTTCATCGCCGCCTGCGTGGCCGGGCAGAAGGACCGCGCCGACGAGGGCCTCGCCCTCGCGCGCCGCGTCGCCGAGACCGCCCCCGACCGGGCGGAGCGCGACCTCTACGTCCCCGCCTACGGCCAGCTGCTCATCGACTGCGGCCGCGCCAAGGAGGGCGTCGCCGTCAAACGCCACTACAAAGCCTACGGCGAGCTGCTGTCGCCGGAAGAAGGGAGCACGCCATGAACACGCGAACCGTCCTCATCCTCGGCGCCGGCGGCCTGGGCCGCGAGGTCTTCTGGTGGGCCAAGGAGGCCGGCCTCGACCCCGTCGGCTTCATCGACGACAACCCCGCGGCCCTCGGCGACCGCACCGGCTACGCGCCCATTGTCGGCGGCGTGGAGGACGCGCCCCTGGCCTGCCCCGTCCTCTGCGCCATCGGGCAGAACGCCGTCCGGCGCGTCTGCGTGGAGCGGCTTGTGGCCCGCGGCGCGCGCTTCGCCACGCTCATCCACCCGCAGGCCAAGGTGCTCCACGCCACGCTCGGCACGGGCGCGGTGCTGGCCCCCTTCGCCTACGTCGGCGCGGATGCGCGGGCGGGCGACTTCCTCTTCATGCAGACGGGCGCGGTCCTGGGCCACGACGTCGTGGCCGGCGACTTCCTGCGGATGGACACCACCGCGTTCGTCGGTGGCTACGCCGTCCTCGGCGACGGCGTCACCCTGCACACCGGCGCGCAGGTCATGCCCGGCAAACGCGTGGGCGACCAGTGCACGCTCGGCGCGGGCGCCGTCCTCTTAGCCAACCTGCACCCGTCCTCCACCGTCTTCGGCGTGCCGGCGCAGAAAGTGTGAGAGCGCCAAGAGCAGGGGCGGCACCACCGCCGCCTCCGCGGCCGCGAAGGCCCACCAGATGGACCACGGCCCGAACAGCGCGCTCAGCGCCAGCCCGAACGGCAACAGCAACGCCCCACTCCGCAGACAGGCGAAGACCGTCCCGCGCGCGGGGTGCCCCACCGCCGGCAACTGCAACGTCGCGATCTGCGCCACCCCCATGAAGGGCAGGCACAGCAACGCCGTCGCCAGCGCGGCCGTCGCCTGGGTGGGCAGCGCGACGATCTCCGCCTCCGGCAGGAAGGCCCGCAGGCACAGCGTCGGCGCCCCGGCCGCCACGGCCAGCCCCGCCAGGCCGAAGCCCGCCGCCGTCCCCAGCGCCAGGCGCAGGATCTTCCGCACGCGCCGCCGCGCCCCGGCCGCCGCGTTGGCCGCCGTCAGCGGGTGCGCCGCCTGGGCCACGCCGTTGAAGACCGCCGTCATGGTCAGCAGATAGTTCGCCACCACGCCGTAGATCGCCAGCCCCGGCTCGCCCAGCGCCCCCAGCGCCAGCCGGTTGAAGCACATCACCGAGACGCTCCCCGTCAGCTCCTGCAGGAAGTCCCCGCCGCCGAACCACGCCACGCGCGGCAGGAGCCGCCAGTCGGGCCGCTCCCAGCGCGTCATCCGCGTGGGCGAACGGAAGTGCGTCAGCAGGACGGCCGTCGTCACGCCCGCGCCGCAGGTCGTCGCCAACCCCGCGCCGAAGAGCCCCAGGTCCATCGGGTACATGAAGACCCAGTCCAGCACGATGTTCGTCAGGCCGCCCGCGAGCACGGCCGCCATCGCCCGGCGCGGCGCGTGGTCATGCCGCAGGAACGGCGCCAACAGCAGCGTCGCCACGAAGAGCGGGCACCCCGCCGCAATCGGCAGGCCATAGCTCACCGCCGCGTCCAGGAACGGCCCCTCGCCCGCGCCCAGCACGTGCGCCACCAACGGCCGCAGGAAGAGCAGGCACAGCGCCGTGGCCACGGCCGCGAAGATCGCGCCCGCGCACACCGCCACCGTGAAGCACCGCCGCGCACCCCGCACGTCGCCCACGCTCAGCCGCCGCGTGAAGCAGATGCCGCCCCCGTTCCCCAGCAACGACCCCACCGCGAAGAAGGCGAATTCCAGCGGCACGATCAGGTTCAACGCCGCCACCCCCTCCGCGCCCAGGCGATAGCCCACCATCACCGTGTCCGCGAAAAGATAGATGGCCGTGACCGACGTCGCGCAGACCGTCGGGAAAAGATAACGCGCGAACAAGCGCCCAACGGGCGCCTCCAAAAGCAAACGATTCATGGCAAAACCTCCGAAAGATGTCCAAACGCAATCCAACCGCCGTCGACGCACGCGCATGGCATCCCATGGGCGCGCTTCGCGGCGCATCCTTCGGGCCCGAGGCCCGGCGCTCAGAACAAATCAGAGGGGGCGGGGTGGCAGTCACCCATCCCGATTGCCGTCGTCATCCCCAGCAGCGTGGGGCAGGAGCGTCGGCAGAAACGGAACTTCGCGTTCATGTCTAACTCCTTTCTCATGCGGCCCCGCAAGCGGGGGGCCATCCGAATCGAACGCCATTATTATAGCAAATCCCAGGCCCCTTTGCTCACCCTTCCCCACAAATGGGTCAACTGCTCCCCCGAGGCGCCGCCTCTGCATACGGGCGGGTGATTCCCCGCTCCCCTTTGGCTGGTCAGCCGATAGGGTCTGGGTGTGTCGGTGCCGCGCCGTGTCCCCGGCGTGCCCTCATCCCTATCTGAATGGGTGGGCGCTCAGTGTTTGTCGTTGGGGTGGCGGATGGCGGGGGCAACGCCGGAGGCGCGGGCGTGGGATTCGTCGGCCAATTCGGGGTCGCCGGAGAGGAGGGTGTCCGGGGCGGAGGCCTTCAGCGCGGCTTCCAGGTCCGCCACACGGCCGTCGAACCAATCGATCTTCAGGCGCAGGTATTCGAGGGCCTGCTGGCGTTCCTCCAGGTCTTTCTTCAGCAACTCGTACTGTTCCATCAGGATGGCGCGGCGCTTGGCTTTGGAGTCCGGCGCGTTCTTGCGGTAGATGCGGATGTACTCCAGGATGGCGTCGACGGGGAGTGCGGCGCGGCGCATGCACTTGATGTAGCCGATCCAACGCACCTCGCGCTCGGAGTAGTTGCGCTTGCCGCCCGTCTTGCGCACGGGCGCCAGCAACCCGATCTTCTCGTACCAACGCAATGTGTCAGGGGTCAGCCCCGTCCGCTCGGCGACTTCATGGATGGTCATGGCCCGTCTCCTTTCGTT
>DVOR01000031.1 GCA_018713405.1 Candidatus Spyradenecus faecavium
GTCGTAGTCCAACTTGTCGATGGCGAGGCCGGCAAAGAGGTCTCGGCGGCCCTGGAAGATGCACTTCAGGGTCGAGATCATGAGGGACTTGCCAAAGCGGCGCGGACGGGAGACGAAGAAGAGCTTCCCGCCGATGTCACGGGCCGTGATAAGGCGGTGGAGGGGCTCGGTCTTGTCGACGTAGATGTAGCCCATCCCCCGCAGTTCGGCGAAGTCCGCTGTATCCTGTGCGATGTTGGCCATGGGGCGTCTCCTTCGCCGTCAGTATAGCAAAAGCCGGGCGCGTGCGGTCAGAGGCCGAGATCGGCGAGGATGTCGGCGAGCTGCTTCTTGATGACGGCCATGGAGAGGTGGCGCTCGAAGAAGTCGCGGGCGGTCTTGCGGAGGGCGAGGAGCCCGTCGCGGCGGTCGATCCAGGGGACGACGGCGTCGACGATGGCCTGGGGGTCGCCGGGCGGAATGAAGGTGATGGCGGGGCAGTCCTTGGCCTCGGGGGGGTAACCGGTGCAGTATTCGTTGATGACGGGGCGGCAGCAGGCCATGGCCTCGTAGACCTTGTTGCCGATGACGCGGGAGGCCTTCTCGGTGGTGCCGAAGACGCCAAGGACGATGTCGGCGGTGCGGATGACGCGGGGGACGTCGACGTAGGGGACCTTCTCGAGGAAGGTGATGTTGGTGATGCCCTTGGCCTTTTCCTCGGTGGCGGCCTTGTAGGCGCCCCAGCCCAAGAAGTCCCAGTGGACGTTGAGGCCTTGGGTGCGGCGGGCGGCCTCGACGATGAACTCGGTGCCGTGGAGGGGGAGATAGGCGCCGTGGTAGAGGATGCGCAGGGGCGCGGCGGGGTCGTGCGGCGGGTCGTCCTCGGGGCGGTCGGCGGGCTTGAAGACCTGCTCGTCGGTGCCGGTGAAGAGGACGCGGAGCTTCTCGCGGGGCACGCCCATGTGGTCATGGAAGAAGTCGGCGTGGCAGGAGGTGTCGCAGATCATGCGGTCGACGCCGTTGAAGAGGCGGGTCTCCCAGGCGAGGAGGCGCTTGGCGCGGGGCTCGTCGGCCCCCCACTTGCGCTGCTCGAGGACCTTCTTGTCCCAGGCGGAGATCATGGGGTCGAAGGCGACGGGGATGCCGCGCCGGTGCGCCCAACGGGTGGCGGCCGCGGCGTCGCGCTGGCGGGCGACGGGCACCCACACCAGGTCGGGCTTGACGGACTTGTCGCCGCGCAGCAGCCACTCCAGGTCGCCCAGCGCGCAGCACCACTTGACGGGGAAGACGCGGACGTCCCAGCCCAGCTCCTTGAAGAGGGCGATGTAGACGCGGTTGCGGGAATAGCCGGGGTCGAAACGGCCCCACCAAAGAACGGTTTTCTTCATGGGAGCGGCTCCAAAAGGTCAAGCATGTAGAGGAGGGTCATGAGGCGGACGTCGAGGGTGTGCCCGGCGCGGTAGGACTTGACGGTGCCGACGAAGCGGCCGCGGTCGATGAGCGCGATGGCGGCCACCAGGTCGAGCATGGTGCGGTGCCAGACGGGCTCGCAGCTGCGCCCCTCGCCGAGGTCGAACTCCGCGCGCGGGGCGGTGATGAAGCCCTTCTTGCCGTGGATGAGGATGTTGGCGGGGGTGTAGCCCATGTTGCGCGTCTCGGCGAAGAGGCGCCCGACGGTCTTGGAGAGCAGGTACTGCGTCTGGGTGGCGTTGGTGCGGGCGCCGGCGCCGCGCGTGAAGGTCTCGGGCGTGAGGTCCACCTGCAGGCGCTGGTCGCCGATGACGGTGTCCCACGAGATGGCCACGTCCAGGCGCAGGCGGCGGTCGCCGGGCTCGGCCGGCAGCAACGTCACGAAGTCCCCGCGCGTGCCGCCGATGGTGACGGGCTCGCGCACGGTGACGTAGCGCGCCGGCGCGCCGGTGGGCACGATCTTGGCGCGGTCGATGGCCTCCACCAGATCCAGGCTGGAGCGGTCGAAGAGGGGCGGGTCGCCGCCGGCGATGGCCAGGCGCACGTTGTCCACGCCCAGCCCCAGCCGCAGGGCCACGATGTGCTCCACCATGCGCAGGTAGTTGTGCGGCGAGCCCGCGCGCAGCACGATGTTGCGCGCGCTGGTCCACACGTTGCGCACCGAGACCTTGACGTCCAGCTGCTCGCGCAGGTCGGTGCGATGGATCCACCATCCGCGGATGCGCGAGGGGCCGAAGGTGAGCACGGGCCGCCGCTTCCGCTCGAAGGTGCCGACGCCCTCGGCGCTGGCCTCGCCCGCGAGGGTCGTCTCCTGTTCGCCGTAGGGGCACTTGTCGTCCGTGAGGCGCCGCTCGGTGACGGGCTGGGCCTCGAACCGCTCATAGGCGCGGCGGACCTGCGATTCCTCGCCGGCCACCAAACGTCCGATGATGGGGTCTGCCATGGGTCTTGGGTTCCTTTACTTATAGCGCAGGCGCGAGGCGCCGAGGTACTCGCGCAGGATGGAGTTCGTGGGCACGTCGGCCATCGGCATCGAGGCGAAGTTCTGCAGGAAGCACGACAGCCGCCGCGCGACCACATACTCCGGGTGGTGCGGCTTCACCTGGTTCAGCAACGGCCGCGCCAGGGTCTTCAGCACGGGGATCTCATAGTCCAGCGCCGTGTTGAAGACGGCGTCGGCGCAATGCTGGAAGGGGAAGACCCACTTCTCCTCGCCGGCGCGCACGCTGGGCCACAGCCGCAGCGTCTCCAGCGGGCTCCGCCCCCGGAACTGCCCGTCGCGCACCATCCGCCGCAGCAGCCGGTTGTCGAGGGTCGACACGCGGTTGTGGCTGTCGATCGCCACCTGCGTGAGGACGTTGACGTAGATGAGGAACTTCTCCTCCCGCGGGATCTCGGGCGTGAGGTCGGGGTTCAGCGCGTGGATGCCCTCGATGACGAGCACGCCATGCCGCGCGTCCAGCGACAGCGTCTCGTCGGAGTCATACCCCTCGTGCTCGCGGAAGTTGAACTTCCGCAACGGGATGGTCTCCCCCCGGATCAGGCGCAGCAGGTCCGCGTTCAGCCGCGGCACGTCCACCGCCTGCAGGCACTCGTAGTCCAGGTTCCCGTGCTCGTCGCGCGGGTTCCGCCTGTCCCCCACGAAATAGTTGTCCGTGGAGAGCAGCGTCGGCCGCAGCCCCAGCACCCGCAGGTGCGTGCACAGCCGCATCGCGAACGTCGTCTTCCCCGCCGAGCTCGGCCCCGCCACCAGCACCACGTGCGGGCGCGGCGTCCGCCCCGCGATACGGTCCGCGAACCCGGACAGCCGCTTCTCGTGCAGCGCCTCCACCGTGTTGATCACGTCGGCCACCGAGCCGTCGGCGATGGCGGCGTTCAGCTCCCCCGCGTTCCGGATGCCGATGATCTCCCCCCACCGCAGGTGCTCCCCGTAGACCTCGAACAGGAAGTCATAGGGCGGCATCGGGTCCAGTTCCGTCGGCGTCTTGAACCCCGGGAACTCCAGCACGAACCCCTCCCGCAGCGGCACGATGTCGAAGAGCCGGATTACCCCCGTGCGCGTGGCCAGCTCGCCCTGCGGCAGGTCATAGAACTCCTCGCACACGGCCATCCCCAGGTAGGGCGGGTTCCGGTGCTCCAGCAGCATCGCCTTGTCTTCCTGCCCATGCTCGCGGAAGCCCCGCAGCATCTGCTCGTAGCCCACCACGCGGTGGTCGATGGGCGCGTCGCGCGCCACGAGCGCCGCCAGCCGCCCCCGCAGCGCCGCCACCTTGGCCTCGCGCTCGCCCTCGGGCACGTCCCACGTCCAGAAGAGCGCGTTGTGCCCGAAGCTCTGCCGCACCCGGCAATCCGTCCCCGGGAACTCCGCGTGCAGCACCTTCGCCAGCAGGAAACAGAGCGTCCGACGGTAGACCTGCCACCCCTCCTCGTCGGCCAGCGTCAGCGGCCGCACCCGCAGGTCCACCACCGCCGGCGCGTCCAGCGGCACCACGTCGTTGTTCGCCAGGGCCGCCAACACCGGCAGCCCCCCCACCTCCCGCGGCAGGATCTCCCCCAACGGCGTGCCGTAGTCCACGACGCGCTCCTGCGCCTCGCCCTCCACGGCGATCTCGATGGTGTCGTCCAGCGTCATGGCGCTCAGTTCGTGATGTCGTCCTCGGTGTTCATCTGCCCGTCCGGGCCCGCCGAGCGGATGGTGTACTTCCGCCCGTCCACCTTGTACTCCAGCGGGTTGCCCCACGCGTCGTTCAGGTCGGCGGATTTCAGCAGCCCCTGGTCATCCTCGTTGATGCCCACCGTCAGGTCCTTCAGGTCCTTCGGCATCTTCCCCACCTTCACGTTATAGACCGTGACGGCGGAATCGATGGCCGCGATGGACTGCCGCGTGGCTTCCTTGCGGGCGTCCCCGCCCACGTCACCAAAGTTCATCACCACCACCGTCCCCAGGATGCCCAGGATCGTGATCACCAGCAACAGCTCCACCAGCGTGAAGCCGGCGCGGCGCAACTTACGGTTCCTCTTCATCTTCTGTCCTTTCCTTCAGCGTTCCTTACGCCTGGCCCATCGCCGACGTCGCCGAGAAGACCGCCGACAGGATCGCGATGGCCACGAAACCCACCACCAGCGCCACCAGGAGGATCAGGATCGGCTCCAGCGCCGTGGTGAAAATCTTGATGTTGCGGTTCAGCTCCGCCTCGTACCGCTTGCCGATGCGCCCGAGCGCCCCGGGCAGGTTGCCCGTCTGCTCCCCCAGCGCCATCATGTCCGTCATCATCCGCGGGAAGACCCCGCTCTGCGCCAACGGCCCCGAGATCGTCGTCCCGTCCGTCACCCGCTCACGCGCCTTCCGCAGCTCCGCCTCGATCACCGCGTTCCCGCACGTCTCCTCCGAGATGCGCAGCGCCTGCAGCACGTTCACCCCGTTCGCCAACAGCGTCTGCAGCGTGTACGCCAGCGACGCGAACGCCCCGCTCGCCACCAGCCCCTTCACCAGCGGCACCCGCAGCTTCAGCCGATCCCAACGCGCACGCCCCGCCCCCTTGCACCACTTCCGCAGCGCCACCACCCCAAAGACCAGCCCGATCGCGATGAAGACCCCATACTTGATCAGCCCCTCGCTCATCCCCATCAACATCCGCGTCGGCAGCGGCAGCTCCTTCCCCATGCTCGAAAACAGCTCCGTGAACTGCGGCACGATCTTCACCATCGCGAAGATCACCGCCAGCACCCCCATCCCCAGCACGATGCACGGATACGTCAGCGCCGACACGATCTTGCTGTGCATCGACTGGTTCCGCTCGTAATGCTCCGCCAGCCGCCGCAGCACCTCCACCATCGCCCCCGACGCCTCGCCCGCCCGCACCATGTTCCCATAGATCCCCGGGAACGTCTCCGGGTGCGCCCCCACCGCGTCCGAGAACGCCTCGCCCCGCATGATCCGGTCACGCAGGTCCCCCGCCACCACGCAGATCCCGCTGTTCGGGTCACCCTGGTTCGCCAACGAATTCAACGCCGCCCCCAGCGTCATCCCCGCCTCGATCAGATCCGCCAGCTCCGACGTGAACAGCAGCACCTCACCCGGCTTCATCCGCTTCGCCGGCCCCGAAGACAGCCTCCAGAACGACGCCTCCCCCGCCGGACGCTTCGCCGCACCCGCCTCCTCCGTGATCGACAGCGGCGTCAACCCCTTCCCCTTCAGCGACGCCAACGCCCCCCGACGGTCCGCGGCCTCGATAGACCCCGACACCTTCGCGCGCCGCTTATCCAGCGCCACATATCCGAACGTCGCCATAATGCCCACAGTCTACCAAATCCCCACCCCCCAGGCAACCGCCGCGGCAACGCGGCAGAGAGGGGAAACCGCAGATTGCGCCGATTGGCTGCAGATTAAGGGCGTGCTGCCGCACGCAGGACGCAAGAGGGGAGGCTTGGAGGCTTGGAGGCTTGGAGGCTTGGAGGCTTGGAAGTTTGGCTGGCACGCCTCGTCCGTCGCCCCGCAGGGGCGCTCCTGTATCTCCTGAACCTCCTGCACCTCCTGAGCGCCGGCAAAGGGGCGCCCCTCAAACCCTAAGGGGTTCGACCCCAAACCCTAAGGGTTTCGAGGCAAACCCTTAAGGGTTTCAGAAAATCATCGGCACTTATTTGGAATGGGCCCGTTTGCGGGAAACCGTGGAAACGCAAGGGATGGGCACGGTAGTGAGGCCCGGAGGGCCGAACGGCGAAGTGCCCAGGCCCTTGCGT
>DVOR01000238.1 GCA_018713405.1 Candidatus Spyradenecus faecavium
CTTCAACTCAAAGATCCAATCCATCAAATCCGTTGCCCGCGGCTTCCGCAATTTCGCCAACTACCGCTTTGCCATCCTCTTCCACTGCTCCCGTCTTCCACTTCCCACCCACTCTCTTTGACGAAGAACCATCCACACCCTGCCAAACCCTAAGGGTTTTGAGGCGAAACCCTAAGGGTTTCGGGGCAAACCCTTAAGGGTCTCGAGAGGGGCGGCCTGCGGCCGCCCCGGAGAACAGAGAACGGAAAACGGAGAACGGAACGCCCCTGCGGGGCGACGAATTGCCCCCCCCCTTCCTCGAAAACGCAGAGAAACGAGGGAGGCGCGGAGACGCAAGGGGGCGGGGTTTGTGGTAGAATACGGCGCGTTTTATGAGAGGAAGCAGAACCATGAAGGATTCCAAAGCCGATTTCGCAGCCTTGCTCGCCGCCAGCGGGATGGATTACCGCCGCGGGTTCAACCCGGGCGAGGAGGTGCGCGCCACCGTCGTCTCCACCAAGGGCCACTATGTGGTGATCGACGTGGGGGCGAAGGACGAGGGCGTCGTGCCCAAGGAGGAGTTCATCCTCGAGGACGGCACGCTCCGCGCGCAGGAGGGCGAGCGCGTCAAGGTGTGGTTCGTGGGCATGCGCCAGGGCAACCTGCTCTTCACGGCGCGCAACAAGGCCACCGGCCGCGGCGACGCGGCGCTCCAACAGGCCTTCGAGGCCGGCACGCCCATCGACGGCCTGGTGAAGGGTGAGGTGAAGGGCGGCTACGAGGTGGAGGTGGCCGGCCAGCGCGCCTTCTGCCCCTATTCCCAGATGGACCTCCATCGCGGCAAGGAGCCCGCGGAGTACATCGGCACCAAGCAGACCTTCCTCATCTCCGAATACGGCGAGGACGACCGCGGGAGCAACCTGATCGTCTCACGCCGGGCCCTGCTCGAGCGCGAGCGCGACGCGAAGAAGGGCGCCCTGCTCGCCGAGCTGGCCGAGGGCCAGGTGCGCGAGGGCGTCGTCACGCGCGTGATGGATTTCGGCGTCTTCGTCGACCTCGGCGGCGCCGAGGGCCTGGTGCCCACGCGCGAGCTCTCCTGGGACCGCGGCGCCAAGGCCGAGGACCTGGCCAAACCGGGCGACACCGTGGAGGTGCTGGTGCAGCGCTTCGACCCCGTGACCGAACGCATCTCCCTCTCCCTGCGCGCCCTGCGCCAGAACCCGTGGGAGGCCTTCGCCGCGCAGTACCGCGTGGGCGACGTGCTCAACGCCAAAATCGTGCGCATCACCACCTTCGGCGCCTTCGCGCAGCTCACCCCGGGCGTGGACGGCCTCCTCTCGAACGGCCGCCTGGCCGCCCTCGCCAAGGGCCGCCGCATCGCCTCCGCCCACGAGGTGGTCGAGGAGGGCCAGACCCTCGAGGTGAAGATCGAGTCCATCGACGCCGACGAGCACAAAATCGCCCTCAAGCCCGTCACCGCCGAGGAGCCCGCCAAGGACGCCCCCGCGAACGACCCCGACAGCGACCCCTCCGCCTGGATCCGCGCCAACCGCGCCAAGAACGCCGGCCTGGGGAACAACCCCTTCGCGGGGCTCGACCTTTGACCGCCCCCATCAACCTCCACTTCGACGCGCGCGGCCGCACCCACCTGCGCTACTGGGGGGGCGGCGCGCCGCGCGAACGCGTCGTCCCCTGCCCCGCCGCCCTCCTCATGGCCCCGCCCGACCCCGAGGCCGAGGCCGATCCGCGGGGCCGCGGCCTGGACACGCCGCGCGCCGCGCTCTTCCACGCCTTCCGCGCCCTGCCCCTGCGCCCCGAGGCCGACTGGCGCCTGGCGCCGGGCGAGGCCTTCACGCCGCTCTGGCGCACGGTCTGGGAGACGCTTGTGGCGATGCTCCGCCGGCCGCCCGAGGCGCGCTGGTGCGTCCGCGGCGAGCCGGGGTGGTTCCTGCAGTTCGGCCTGCGCGAGGATGACGGAAGTTACGTGATGGGCGCGCTGGTCCTGCCCACCGGCAAGCCCGCCGTCCTCACCTTCCGCGCCGGGGACCTCATCGAGGCCCTCCCCCCACCCCGCCCCTTCGCCGAGATGGACGCCACCACCGAGGCCGACGGCCTCCCCGCCCAGACCGACCGCCTCCCCTGGGACACCCGCATCCGCCTGCCCATCGCCACCCCCGGCGCCGCCCTCCTGACTTTGCGGCCCGTATGAGCGGGGCAGACAAAAAAGGCCGGGCCCGAGCGGGTCCGGCCTTTTTGCAGGGCGTCAGGCTTGCCAGCGGGCGTAGGCGCCGGAGGGGAGGGGGAAGACGTCCGGGGCGCCGGTGAGCAGCATCTCGCCGGCGGAGACCGCGCCGCCGAGGCCGCGCAGGGCCTGGGTGAGGACGTTGGAGAGGACGACGGGGGTGTGGCCGGGCGTGTGGGCGGAGAGGAGGAGGAAGCGGGGGGCGTCGGAGAGGAGGGCGCGGCAGAGGCGGAGGGTCTCGGTGAGGTCGCGCTCGATCTTGTAGGTCTCGCCGTTGCCGCCGCGGCCGTAGGTGGGCGGGTCGAGGATGATGCCGTCGTAGCGGCGGCCGCGGCGGACCTCGCGGTTCAGGAACTTGTGGGCGTCGTCCACGATCCAGCGGATGGGGTGGCTCTCCAGGCCGTTGAGGGCGGCGTTGGCACGGGCCCACTGGACCATGCCCTTGGAGGCGTCGAGGTGGCAGACCTCGGCGCCGGCGCGGGCGGCCGCGAGGGTGGAGCCGCCGGAGTAGGCGAAAAGGTTGAGGACGCGCAGGGGGCGGTGGGCGGCGGCGACGGTCTCGCGGATCCAGGCCCACTGGGCGCGCTGCTCGGGGAAGATGCCCAGGTGGCCGAAGTCGGTGCCGGAGAGGCGGAAGCGCGTGCCGTCCACGTCGATGGCCCACTCCTTGGGCAGGCGGCTGCGGCCGTGCCAGCGGTTGCCCTCCTCGCGGTCGAAGGTCGCGTCGGCGTCCTTCCAGCGTGCGGGGCGCTGGGGCTGCCAGACGGCCTGCGCGCAGGGGCGGGCCAGAACGACCTCGCCGAAGCGCTCCAGCTTCGCGCCGTTGCCGCTGTCCAGGAGTTCGTAACCGTTCATGGGGTGTCTGCTTTCTTGGGTTCGTGTTGCGCGAGCCAGGCGGCGGCCGCGGCGATCTCGGCCTTCTTGAGGCTCGGACCCTCGCCCCGGGCCTCGCGGCCGTCCAGGCGCACCGCGACGGTGAAGGTCGGCTCGTGGCTGGGCCCGGACATGCCGAGGCGCGTGTAGAGCGGGGGCTCCGTGTGGTTGATCTGGGCGTATTGGACGAGGCGCCCCTTGGGGTTCGCGTCGACGCCGTGGGAGGCGTCCGTCCCGGTCCGGAGGGCGACGGGGGGCTTGGCGAAGTCGCCCTTGGCGTAAAGGCGGGAGAGGATGGCCTCGACGGCGTTGCGGCCGCCGTCGAGCCACGCCGCGCCGATCACGGCCTCGCAGGCGTCGACCTTCGCCTTCTCCGGGCGGTTGTAGACGGATTGCCCCCAGTCGAGCCCGTGCTCGAACCACGGCCCCAGGCGGGAGAGGCGCGCCGCCAGCCCCCGCGTGGAGACGAGCGCGTCGCGCCAGATGGAGAGCCCGCCCTCGTCCAACTCGGGGTGCGCACGATAGAGGCGCTCCGCGACCAAGAGCCCGAGCACGGAGTCGCCCAGGAACTCCAGGCGTTGGTTGTCGGGCTCCCGGCGCATCGCCGCCGGCACGGTCAGGGCCAGGCGCAGGAGCGCGGGGTCGCGGAAGGCATAGGGCGGCGCGTCCGTGGGCACGGCGGCGTCAGTCCTTCTTCACCACCGAGGTGGCCACCTTCAGGACCGAGGCGATGTCCGCGAGGTTCGAGGGGAGGATCATCGTGGTGCCCTCCTTGGCGAGCTTGCCGAACTCGGCGAGGTACTGCTCGGCCAGGCGGAGGTTCACGGCGTCGGCGCCGCCGGCGTTGGCGCTGATGGCCTGGGCGATCTCGGAGAGGCCGGCGGCGGTGGCCTGGGCGACCAGGCGGATTTCCTCCGCGCGGCCCTGGGCCTCGTTGATGCGGCGCTGCATCTCGCCCTCGGAGCGGGCGATGGCCTCCTGCTTGTCGCCCTCGGCGCGGTTGATCTTCGACTGGCGCTCGCCCTCGGACTCCGCGATCATGGCGCGCTTCTCGCGCTCGGCCCGCATTTGCTTCTCCATGGCGTCGCGGATTGACTGCGGGGGGGTGATGGACTTGATCTCGTAGCGCATGATCTTGACGCCCCAGGGGTTGGCGGCCTTGTCGAGGGCCTCGCAGATGGCGGCGTTGATGGTCTCGCGCACGTTGAATATCTCATCGAGGTCGAGTTTGCCGATCTCCGAGCGCATGGTGGTCTGGGCCAGCTGGGTGGAGGCCAGCAGGTAGTTGTCGATGCCGTAGGAGGCCTTGACGGGGTCCATCACCTTCAGGTAGAGCACGCCATCCACCTCGACGGTGATGTTGTCCCTGGTGATGCACTGCTGCGGCTCGACGTCCCACGGCGTCTCCTTCAACGTCCGGCGATAGGCCACGCGGTCGATGAAGGGAACGAGGAAGTGCAGCCCCGCGTCGAGCGTGGCGGAGTACTTGCCCAGCCGCTCCACCACGTAGGCCGAGCGCTGGGGCACCACGATGGCCGTCTTGAAGAGGACGACGGCCACCAAGAGGATCAGGATGAGAGCAAGGATCAAGGGCAACATGACGGTTCCTTTCTTTTGCGTTCACTGGACGACAAGCACGATTCCCCTGCAGGCGGCGACGGTCACCGTCTCGCCGCGTTCCACCGGGCGCTCGGCCACGGCGGCCCACTCCACCCCGTTCAGGAGCACCCGCCCCTCGCGCGGGGGCCGGATGGCCTCCACCACCTCCACCTGCGCGCCGACGAACCCGTCGTCGTCCGCGTCCGCGGGCCCCTGCTCACGCTTCCCCCGCAGCGCGCAGCAGAAGCGCCGCCCCAGCAGGAGCGACCCCACCGAGAGCGCCAGGAAGGCGACCGCCTGCGGCAGGAAGCCCTCCCCCAGCGCGGGGAAGGCCCACACCAACGCCCCCGTCAGCACCGCGCCGACGCCGAAGAAGATCACCACGAAGCCCGCGGTGAAGACCTCTGCCACCATCAGCAGCACCCCCACGATGACCCAGGCCAACGCCAGCTCCATCGCCGCCCCCTTACGCCCCGTGGCCCAGGCGGATGTCGCCCGACGCCAAGGCCGCGCGATACTCCGCCACCGTCCGCGCCACGCCCTCCTCCAGGTCGATCTTCGGCGCCCAGCCGAAGGACCGCAGGAGCGAGGAGTCGCACAGCTTGCGCGGCGTCCCGTCCGGCTTCGAGGCGTCCCAGCGGATCTCCGCCTCGCAACCCGTGGCCGTGCGGATCAGCTCCGCCAGCTCGCGGATGGTCACCTCGCGGCCGGAGCCCACGTTCATCAGGTCCGGCGGGTCCTCCAGCTCCAACGCGTAGAGGCAGGCCTCGGCCAGGTCGTCCACGTGCAGGAACTCCCGCAACGGCGTCCCCGTGCCCCACAGGTCCACGAAGGGCGCGCCCGTGGTGCGGGCCAGCTCGAACTTGCGGATCATCGTCGGCAACACATGGCCGCCCACGACGTCATAGTTGTCGCCCGTGCCGTAAAGGTTCGTGGGCATCAGCGCGTGGTAGCACACGCCGAACTGCCGCCGGTAGAACTCGCAGAGCTTGAGGCCCGAGATCTTCGCCAGCGCGTAGCCCTCGTTCGTCTTCTCCAGCGGCCCGGTCAGGAGCGCGTCCTCCGGAATCGGCTGCGGCGCCATCCGCGGGTAGATGCACGACGACCCCAAGAAGAGCAGCCGCTTCACGCCCGCCCGGTACGCCGATTCCACCGTGTTCGCGGCGATCATCAGGTTCTCGTAGAGGAAGGTCGCGTTCGCCGCGCTGTTCGCGCCGATGCCGCCCACGTGCGCCGCCGCGATCACCGCCACGTCGGGCCGGTGCGCTTGGAACCACGCCCGCGTCGCCGCCTGGTCCGTCAGGTCCAGCTCCCGGTGCGTCGCCGTCAGGATCTTGCCGCAGCCGCGGCGCTGCAGGGCCCGCACCACCGCCGAGCCCACCATGCCGCGGTGCCCGGCCACGTAATAGGTCTTCGCCGTGTCCATGTCACTCCGCGCGCTCGATGACGCGCCCCTCCTTCGCCGCGGCCGCGTCCTGACGCGCCACCGCCAAATCGGACTCCACCATCATCTTCACCAGCTGCTTGAAGGTCACCTTCGGCGTCCAGCCCAGCTGCTCGCGCGCCTTGGTCGGGTCGCCCAGCAGCTGCTCCACCTCGGAAGGCCGGTCGTAGCGCGTGTCATGCTCCACGTACTTTTCCCAGTCCAGCCCCAGCAGGCCGAACGCCTCCTCGCAGAACTCCTTCACCGAGTGCATCTCGCCCGTCGCCAGCACGAAATCGTCCGGCCGGTCATGCTGCAGGATGCGCCACATGCCCTCGACGTAGTCGCCGGCGAAGCCCCAGTCGCGCAACGCGTTCACGTTGCCCAGATAGAGCTTGTCCTGCAGGCCCAGCTTGATGCGCGCCGCCGCCATCGTGATCTTGCGCGTCACGAAGGTGGGCCCGCGCCGCGGGCTCTCATGGTTGAACAAAATCCCGTTCGACGCGAAGAGGTCATACGCCTCGCGGTAATTCTTCACCGCCCAGAAGCCGTACAGCTTCGCCACGGCGTAGGGCGAGCGCGGGTAGAAGGGCGTCGTCTCGCGCTGCGGCACCTCCTGCACCTTGCCATAAAGCTCCGACGTCGAGGCCTGGTAAAAACGCGTCTTCTTCCCCAGCCCCGTCAGGCGGATCGCCTCCAGCATCCGCATCGTCCCCAGCGCGACCACGTCGCCCGTGTAGTCCGGCGCGTCGAACGACACCCGCACGTGGCTCTGCGCCGCCAGGTGATAGACCTCGTCCGGCTGCGTCTCGTACATCAGCCGCGCCAGGCTCCCCCCGTCCGTCACGTCGCCATAGTGCAGGAAGAGCCTCACCCCCGCCGTGTGCGGGTCCTGATAAAGGTGGTCGATGCGTTGCGTGTTGAAGCTCGAGGAGCGCCGGATCAGCCCATGCACCTCATACCCCTTGTCCAGCAACAGCTCGGTCAAATACGACCCGTCCTGACCCGTGATGCCCGTGATAAACGCGACCTTGCCCATGACAATCCTTTCTATTACAGCCAATCAAGCCATACGTCCCCTATTATACACAATTCCCCCACCTCCACGCAAAAAAGCAAAGGGACGGCAATACTGTCTGGAAAGTGTATGATGCGTTTGCGCACTTTAAAGAGGACCTGTCATGAAGAAAGAGAAGAAGACCATCCCGCCCCTCGGGGGTGGCGCGCGCGGGCTAAAAAGGACTATTTAGGCAGAATATTATGGGAGAAATCAATACTGTCCGGGGAAAATGGAGACTCAGGGGACTGAGCGCCGTAAGAGAAACCGCAGATTCTTCAGATTTTGAGCAGATTAAGGGCATGCTACCGCACGCAGGACTGCCAGTGTTGGGAAACGCAGATTTCGCAGATTGTCACAGATTTTGGCGTGCTGGCGCACGCTGGTTATTGGAAGTTTGGAGGTTTGATTTTCGGGGAGGGACTTCACCCCACACCCCTGCACCCGCAGGCACGTCTGCGACGTGCCAGGTACGACGGATGATGCTTCCCGAAAAACACTAGAAACGCAAGGGATGGGCACGTTAGTGAGGCGCACCGCGCCGAACGGTGAAGTGCCCAGGCCCTTGCGTTCCTTCGTGTCTTCGTGGAAACTTCCCCGGACACGATTGGGGAGAAATACCCAATGAATCCGTTGCTAATAAATCACGTGCGTTCCACCTTCCATCTTTAGGATTGTAACGACGGTAATTGTAATAAACAAGCCCAAGGGAGATGTCGTAAAACTCCGATGAAAAACCAACTGGATTCTCAGAAAGGGTAGAGACTATGGCGACTCCGAAGGCCGTGTAGTCGTAGTGGACAACACTTCCGTGAATGTCCACGAGGTCGGAGACGTTTTTGTTGCCGTCGTGGAAGTAGTAGGCGATTTCGCCTGATGCTGGGAGAAAGACAAGAGGACGTGTGGCGATGGGTTCGTGGGATCCCAAACGTAGGAATGGAAGAGGGTGTTGTCGG
>DVOR01000239.1 GCA_018713405.1 Candidatus Spyradenecus faecavium
CCCACCTGCGACCTCATCACCGGCGCCGACATCCTCTTCTTCTGGGTGGCGCGCATGATGATGGCCGGCTTCCACTTCATGGGCAAGGCCCCCTTCAAGAACGTCATCCTCCACGGCATCGTCCGCGACGCCCAGGGCCGCAAGATGTCCAAGTCCCTCGGCAACTCCCTGGACCCGCTCGAGATCATCGGCCAATACTCCGCCGACGCCCTGCGCTTCTCCCTCGCCCTCATCACCTCCATGGAGACCGACACCAAGGTGGACATGGGCAAGTTCGAGATTGGCCGCAACTTCGGCACCAAGCTCTGGAACGCCGCGCGCTTCATCCGCATGAACGCCGAGAAGCTCCCCGGCTTCTCCTTCGCCGACCACGCCGGCGCCGCGCCCGAGCTCGACCCCGCCCTCCTGCGCGACGACGACCGCCACCTGTTGCTGAAGGCCCACCACACCTGCGCCGTCCTCAACGCCGCCCTCGCCAAATACCGCATCCAAGACGGCGCCCTCGCCATCTACGACTTCGCCTGGACCGACTTCTGCGACTGGTACCTCGAGTACGCCAAGGCCGACCTCAACGCCCCCGACGAGGCCCGCCGCCGCCAGGTCCTCGCCATCCTCGCCGACGTCTACGGCCAAATCCTCCGCCTCCTCCACCCCTATATGCCCTTCGTCACCGAAGAGCTCTGGCACCAGCTCGGCTACTGCGCCGAGGGCGAGACCATCATGCGCGCCCCCTACCCCACCGGTTACGCGCCCGACCGCCTCGCCGCCTGGGGCCTCACCGAGGACGTCCTCACCTACGTCGAGACCAAGCGCGACCTCATCACCGGCATCCGCGCCCTCCGCGCCGAGGCCGGCCTCGCCCCCGCCCTCAACGTCCGCATCCTCCTCCACCCCGCCACCGACGCCCTCCGCGACAGCCTCGCCCGCGACGCCGACTCCGTCAAGGCCGCCGTCCGCGCCGACGCCCTCGAGCTCGTCGACGCCGCCCCTGAGGCCCCCATGCCCTCCAAGCTCCTCAAGGCCGGCGTCGCCTACCTCCCCCTCGACGGCCTCGTCGACACCAAGGCCGAAGCCGAGAAGCTCGACAAGGAGATCGCCAAGCTCCAAGGCTTCCTCAACGGCGTCAACGCCAAGCTCAACAACCAGGCCTTCGTCTCCAAGGCCCCCGCCCCCATCATCCAGAACCAGCGCGACCGCAAGGCCGAGCTCGAAGCCCAGATCGCCACCCTCACCGCCCGCCGCGCCGCCCTCTGACGCGCGCGGGCCGTCCCCTGCGCTTGGCCCACCTTTTCCCGAAGATTTCCAACGGGGCGCGGGGGGGCCGTTTTTGCTATACTGACCGTGCTATGAGAAGGTTGCTCTTTTGGTTGGCGGCGCTGGCGGCTTTGCCGGCGTTGGCGTTGACGGCGGAGACGAAGGCGCAGGCCGAGGCCGCGTTGGACAGGGGCTTCGCGTGGCTGCGCGGGGCCCAGCAGGCCGACGGTAGCTGGTCGGACCGACGCTTCCCGGGGATGAGCGCGCTAGCGCTCTGGGCGATGGCCAACGCGGGGCGCGACGCCAACGCGGGCGCGATGGCCAAGGCCGAGGCCTACATCGTCTCGTGCGCGCAGCCGGACGGCGGCCTCTACGTCCCGATCCCGGGCCGCCGCGGCAGCGGGCTGGGCAACTACAACACCTGTCTCTGCCTGACGGCCCTCCATGCCGCGGGCGGCAAGACGCGCCACCCGCAGGTCCTCCTCGCCGCCCGCGCCTACGTCGCCAGCACGCAGATCGAGGCCGAGGGCCTCCACGAGGGCGGCTTCGGCTACGACAAGTCCTCCCCCCGCGCCTACACCGACCTGAACAACACCTTCTACGCCGTCGAGGCCATGCGCCTGACCGCCGACGTCGAGGAGCTCCGCCCCGGCGGCAAGCACGTCGACATCGACTGGGACAAGGCCAAGCGTTACGTCCTCTCCATGCAGCAGGACGCGGGCGAGGACGCCGGCGGCTTCCTCTACAACCGCGAGACCCCGCGCGAGGGCGAGACGCTCCGGTCCTACGGCTCGATGACCTACGCCGGCCTCCTAGCGATGCTCCACTGCCAGCTGTCGCGTGAGGACCCGCGTGTGCGCTCGGCCCTCCGTTGGCTGGGGAAGCACTGGTCGACCGACGAGAACGCCGGCCAGGGCAACCAGGGGCTCTACTTCTATTATGACGTCCTGGCGCGCGCGCTCGACGCCGCCCGGGTGGAGAAGCTTCCCCTCGAGGACGGCAGCGCGGTCGATTGGCGCGAGGAGCTCGCCCGCGCCATCCTCAAGCGCCAGAGGGCCGACGGCTCGTGGGCCAACGACAGCAACCGCTACTGGGAGGGCGACCCCGCCCTCGCCACGAGCTACGCGCTCCTGGCTCTCACCGTGGTGCTCGGCGATGAGTGAGGACGGCGTCACCCTCCCCAACCTTAGCCTCGAGGCCGAGCTCGGCCGCGGCGGCACGGCCATCGTCTACCGCGCGCGCCAGCTCTCCACGGGCCGCGAGGTGGCCGTGAAGGTGCTCGACGCCGACTTCGTGCGCACCTCGGAGGACGTCGACCGCTTCCTGAACGAGGCCAAGGCCGCCGCGCGCTTCCGCCACCGCAACATCGTCCGCGTCTACGACGTGGGCCAGGAGCAGGGCGTCTACTACTTCGTCATGGAGCTGGTGGAGGGCTACACCTTCGCGCACTACCTGCGGCGCAAGGGCCAGGTGGCCGTGGGCGACGTGCTCATCATCCTCGAGGCCGTCTGCGCGGCCCTGCAGTACGCCTGGCAGAAGTTCCGCGTCGTCCACTGCGACATCAAGCCCGACAACCTGATGGTCGACGCCGACGGCACCGTCAAGGTCATGGACCTGGGCATCGCGCGCTCGCTCCTCACCGCCGCGCGCGGCTCCGGCGCCGACGCCGCCGGCGAGATTATGGGCACCCCCGCCTACATCAGCCCTGACCAGGTCTACGACCTGCCCGACCTCGACTGCCGCGCCGACATCTACGCCCTCGGCGCCACCGCCTACCACCTCCTCACCGGCTCCGCGCTCTTCCCCGGCAAGACCGACCAGCAGGTGGTCGACGCCCACATCGGGGCCAACTTCGCCCGCGACCCCCGCGCCCTCGCCCCCGCCGTCCCACGCTCCCTCGCCCTGATGCTCAACCGCATGCTTGCCAAAGACCGCGCGTTGCGCTATCCTAATTGGGAAACGTTGTCGGCCGACATCGCGCGGCTCTACGCCGGCGAGCCCCTCCTCGCCACCCCCCTCCAGCCGGGCGAAAGCTCGGTCGCCTTCAACGCTGAATGGTAACACGAAAGGAACGCACCATGCACATCCTCGTCACCGGCGGCGCCGGATACATCGGCACCCACACCGTCATCGAGCTCCTCCAGGCGGGCTACGACGTCACCATCGTCGACAACCTCTACAACTCCCAGGAAGAGGCCGTCCGCCGCGGCGCCGAGCTCGCCGGCCGCGCCCCCGCCTTCCACAAGGTCGACCTCCTCGACTACGACGCCCTCGAAGGCGTCTTCAAGGCCGCGCACTACGACGCCGTCATCCACTTCGCCGGCCTCAAGGCCGTCGGCGAGTCCGTCGCCAAGCCTCTCTTCTACTACCACAACAACATGACCGGCACCTTCAACCTGCTCAAGCTCATGAAGCAGTACGGCTGCCGCAACATCGTCTTCTCCTCCTCCGCCACCGTCTACGGCATGCCCGAGAAGGTCCCGCTCGACGAGCACTGCTCCACCGGCGCCCTCAACCCCTACGGCGCCACCAAGCTCTTCCTCGAGCGCGTCCTCAGCGACGTCCACGTCGCCGAGCCCGACCTCGGCGTCATGCTCCTGCGCTACTTCAACCCCGTCGGCGCCCACCCCAGCGGCCGCATCGGCGAGAACCCCAACGGCATCCCCAACAACCTGATGCCCTACATCGCCCAGGTCGCCGTCGGCCGCCTCCCCAAGGTCCGCGTCTTCGGCAACGACTACCCCACCAAGGACGGCACCGGCGTGCGCGACTACATCCACGTCGTCGACCTCGCCCGCGGCCACCTCGCCGCCCTCAAGAAGCTCGAGCAAGAGCCCGGCGCCATCTACACCGTCAACCTCGGCACCGGCACCGGCTACTCCGTCCTCGACATGATCCACGCCTTCTCCCGCGCCTGCGGCAAGGAGATCCCCTACGAGATCGTCGCCCGCCGCCCCGGCGACGCCCCCGAATGCTACGCCGACCCTACCTACGCCAAGGAACTCCTCGGCTGGCAGGCCACCCACACCCTCGACGACATGTGCGCCTCCTCCTGGAAGTGGCAGTCCATGAACCCCAACGGCTACGGCGCGTAAGGGGCGCTCCGCGCCCCTTACGCGGGAAGTTTGGAAGCTTAGAGGCTTGGAGGCTTGGTTTTCTCGGTGGGGCTCCGCCCCACACCCCTTTTGTTTTCATCGCCGCCAACGGCGGCGGCTCGGGCCCCAACCTCCGAGGCTCCTCCAAGCTTCCAAGCCTCCAAACCTCCAAACTTCCAATCATGTCCTACGAAAACGCCAACATCGAGACCATCGCCCGCGGCGTCTGCCTGCGCGACGGCCACATTCTCCTCTGCAAGCCCGCCAAAGGCGGCCGCGCCTACCTCCCCGGCGGCCACATCGAGTTCGGCGAGACCGCCCGACAGGCCCTCGTCCGCGAGGTCAAGGAAGAACTCGGCCTCGACTCCGCCGCCGGCGACTTCCTCGCCGTCACCGAAAACGCCTTCGACCAAGGCGGCGAACGCCACTGCGAGATCAACCTCCTCTTCCGTCTCGACGTCCCCGGCCTCCCCCCGCCCCCCGGCGAC